>JAGRAY010000011.1 GCA_020434375.1 Bdellovibrionales bacterium
TTAGTGGACCCTAAGATGCTTGAGCTTTCGCTCTACGATGGTATTCCTCACCTTCTTTTACCTGTTGTAACAGACCCTAGAAAGGCCGCCGCTGCGCTTCGTTGGGCTGTCTCAGAAATGGAGCGGCGTTATCGTCTTATGGCCGATATTGGTGTTCGAAATATCGAGGGCTACAATAAAAAAATTCCTCAATTTATGGAAGATGCCAAAAAGAAGGCTGAGCAAGGATCTAGTGAATTACCCCTGGAAGATCCTTTTGATCAAAACAAAGTCAAACCTGATGATCACAAAGGTTCCATGCCTTATATTATGATTGTTATTGATGAGCTCGCGGATCTTATGATGGTTTCAAGCAACGAGGTCGAAGATTCGATTATTCGCCTAGCTCAAATGGCACGTGCCGCAGGTATTCACTTGCTTTTAGCCACGCAAAGACCTTCCGTTGATGTGATCACTGGGGTCATTAAAGCGAATATGCCCGCTCGCGTATCGTTTCAGGTCTCTTCAAAAATAGATTCTCGTACTATCATCGATGCCAACGGAGCCGAGTTACTTTTGGGCTCAGGGGATATGCTTTTTTTACCTCCTGGCACATCGAAATTACTTCGCATTCATGGTGCGTTTGTTTCAGATCAAGAAGTAAAAAAAGTCACTGATTTTTGGAAATCCCAGGGTAAGCCTGACTACCATGAGGAAATTATTAAAGTAAAAGAGCAAGAGGACGCGATTGAAGCCGGAGATGATCCCGATGGAGAACTCTATCATAAGGCTATTAGCGTAGTTCGATCCCACAGAGTGGCTTCGATTTCTATGATTCAACGAAAACTTCGAATCGGTTACAATCGAGCGGCAAGGCTTGTTGAACGCATGGAAGATGAAGGCCTCTTGGCACCTGGAGAAGTGGGTAAACCAAGAGAAGTGATTTTAAGTCGATTGGATGGTTATTAAAAATGTATAAATTCGTATGGATATTATCGATGCTTCTTTGTGCAAACGCTTGGTGCGACAAAGCTTTGGAAAAACTCGTCGATCAAATACAAAATCACTACGACTCCGTGAACACACTTTCGGCAAAGTTTGAGCAAACGTATGAGTCCGTGCGATTTGAAAACAAGCAAAAAGCATCCGGTCAACTCACTGTTAAAAAACCAGGGAAAATGCGCTGGGACTACCAAGTACCAAAGGGTAAAGTTTTAGTCGCCGATGGAAATACCATTACACTTTACGACCCTAAAGATCGTCAAGCCATTGTCTCGAAACAACCCAAAGATCAAGGCCTACCTGCAGCACTGTCATTTTTAGCAGGCAAAGGTAATCTGAAAAAAAGCTTTAATTTCTCATGGATTCAAAAGCCAAAAGACGATACTGCTATTTTAAAGGCCACGCCAAAATCCCCCGAACCCAATATCAAAGAATTGGAACTCACGGTGTCTGAACTGAGTCATCCTCTTATTGTTTCAACTGCTGTTTTGGATGAACTAAAAGGCAAGAGTCAGATCACGTTCTCGAAAATCAGACTAAATACAAAGGTTAGTGACAAAACTTTTGCGTTTAAAGTACCCAAAAAAGCGACAATTATTAATCAATAATAACCCTTAACAATAGTGCTAATGCCTGTTGGACCCTTTGACTTTTGGGCGCATTATCTTGTATGGTGCGGCGCTGATGAAGGGACTCCGGAGCGTTTTTAAAAAAGTGGATCATATGAGACTTGAAGAGACTATCGAGAAATGTCCAGATTCTAGGCGTGAGGAGGTAAGCCACCAGAGCGTACTTCCAGTACGTGAGGATGGCGAACCGACGAACAACGACGAAGATGGGCGTTTATCGATAGTCCCATGAGCGCGAAAAAAGTGGGTTTGATTAGTCTTGGGTGCTCAAAGAATCTTGTCGACAGTGAGGTCATGCTCGGGCTATTAGGACAAAAAGGTTGCGAGTTTACCAAAGATGCCAGCGATGCCGAGATCATGGTAATTAATACCTGTGCGTTTATTGAGGATTCAAAAAAGGAATCCATTGATACAATTTTGGAAATTGCAGAGCTTAAAAAGACTGGAAAGCTCAAAAAACTTGTGGTGACTGGGTGCCTCGCACAAAGATACAAGGCGGAGCTGGAAACGGAAATGCCTGAAATCGATCACCTTGTGGGCACGGGAGAATTTCAACATATTGCTGATTTTGTAGCGCCCGCCAATGCTCTGCCCGTGGCAAAATCTCGCGTTGGAAAACCTTCTTACGTATATGACTATGCAACTCCAAGGATATCTACGCTTCCAAAGCACACGGCCTATGTCAAAATAGCAGAGGGTTGCTCTCGAACCTGCAGCTTTTGTATAATTCCAAAACTGAGAGGCCCAGGACGAAGCCGGTCAATTTCGTCGATTGTTCAGGAAGTTCAAAACCTTTGCCAAAGCGGCACCAAAGAAATCCATTTAATTGCCCAAGATCTCACAGCCTACGGCCTTGATCGAGATGATGGCGCCACACTTGAAAGCTTACTCAGAGAACTTCGAGGCATAGACGGTCTATTGTGGATACGTCTTATGTATAACTACCCTATGTATTTTACAGATTCGCTAATTCAATTGATCGCCGAGTCACCTAATATTTGTAACTATCTTGATATGCCTCTTCAGCATATTGATAGTTCACTGCTTTTAACCATGAGAAGGAAAATAGATGAACAAGCTACAAGGCAGCTGCTTAGAGATATTCGATCAGGCATCCCTAATGTAACGCTTCGAACAACCTTGATCGTTGGCTTTCCTGGTGAAACAAAAGTCCAATTTGAAAAACTTTATGATTTTGTTGAAGAAAATGAATTTGACCGACTTGGCGTTTTTACCTATTCGCAGGAAGAAGGTACCGGCGCTGGAATGATGAAAAATCAAGTTTCTCAAAGAGTGAAGAATCAGCGTAGAGACAAAATTATGAAACTTCAACAAAAAATTTCCATGAGAAAAAATCAGCACTGGGTAGGAGAAAATGTGCGTGTATTGATTGACCGCGAAGTCCGGCAGAAAGATCAAACGATTTTTTTGGGCCGCACCGAGGGTCAAGCCTTAGATATTGACGGACAGGTATTTATTTCCCACCAAAACGCCAAAGTCGGTGAATTCACCGATACAAAAATCACAAGCGCCACCGAATACGACCTTTACGCAGATGCTTTTACTTCATAAATAGAAGGTATTTTAAAAGCTACCGTTTTAATTGATACATCGCCACGTATTTGAGGTGGGTTTTGTAGTCTTCTGAAAAGACATGCTCGCCATTACCTGTGGCTACAAAATAAAGGTAATTTGTTTTTGCGGGATTGACGGCTGCTTTAATAGCGCTAGCTCCTGGATTACATATGGGGCCTGGAGGTAGGCCATTTTGCGTGTAGGTGTTATATGGAGTGGGTTTCTGTAGATTTTTCTTTGTTAAGTTGCCATTGAAATTCGGGATGCCATAAATCACTGTGGGATCGCTTTGAAGTCTCATTTTTTTTGCAAGGCGATTATGAAATACCGAGGCAATAATTGGATGTTCTTTCATAACGCCTGATTCTTTTTCAATGATAGAGGCCAATGTAATCCACTGAAGTAAATTCATTTTTAAATTGCGGGCCTTATTTAGATTTTCTTGGCTTATGTGCTCAAAAAAACGTGTGACCATAATCTCGATCATTTTTTCGGGAGGCTGCGTTTTTGTAAATTTATAGGTATCGGGAAATAAAAACCCCTCGAAGCGAGGGCTTGGAACCCCTAAACGCTGCCGAAGAGCATCGTCTTTTAAGGTTGACGACAATATCTTTGTGTTGACTCCTAAGGCCATCGAAAGCATATTTAACGATTCTTTGGCAGTTAATCCTTCTGGGAACGTTACGCGATGCACTGTAACATCCCCCTTTAAAAGCTTTTGATAAACCTCCCACGTCGATGAGGGCACCTCAAAATTATATTCTCCGGGCTTTAATTGTTTTTCGGTTTTCAAAATTTTTACCAAGGCTTTAAGTGGTATTGGATGAATCAAAATGCCCGACTGCCCAAGTTGAGTCGCAATGCGACTTGAGCTCGAACCTGGCGGAACCCACAATGTAACTGTTTGTCTGGGCTCTATATGTTTTGGAATAGTAAATATTAAATAATAACCCACCAAAAGACTGGTAAAAAACACAATGGATATCAACAAGAATATCGTTTTCTTCATATTGCTCGCGTTTTATAGGCCAAATAAGATTGTAAGATTAGCGACGCTGCAATGCTATCTCGAATTTGTTTTCTCTTATTTCTTCTGACATCTGCATCAATTAACATAGCTTCTGCTTGAGCTGTGGTAAGACGTTCATCCCAAAGAACAATCGGAATGTCTGTATGTTTTTTAAAATTATTTACAAAATGATCCACTTCTTTTGCCATGGTACCCACTTCGCCTTTGAGGTTTTTAGGATATCCTACCACAATTTCGATAACTTGTTTCTCAATAATTAGCTCTTCGAGCTTCAAGAATATTTTTGGACTCATCTCAAAAAATCCAAGTGGTTGCGCTGAAATTCCAAGGGGGTCTGATAAAGCAAGGCCAATTCTTTTTCGACCATAGTCAAGAGCCATTATTCTCATGGTTACATCGATGTAGCCATGGGCAAGATGATGGGCTTTTTGTCAAGCTCACGAACTAAAAAGCGCCTCGCAGTAATTCTAACCTCTTCTTCGACATCGTCGTAAGAAAACCTAGAATTACGAGTTGCTTTGTCGATTGTTTGAAGAATATGGCGGGTCAGTTTAGGCAATATTTCATGCATACGTTCGTCATCACATAAACCCTTAGACTTAAATGTTGGGTTACCAACGAGCTCACCGGAGTCACCATCAAAACATAGTCCAATGGCTAATACGCCTGAGTCAGAAAGTTTGCGTCTATTTTTAATAACATTGTCGTTAATGGGAAGATATTCTAAACCATCAATGGCTATTTTGGTGACATCGAGAACCGCGCCTTGCTTGGTGATTTTATCTTTGGTAACCAAAGCAGGCTCACCGTTTTCAAGAAGAACCGCGTGAGACTTTTTAACGCCGCATTCGTGAGCCAATTCAACGTGCTTTACCAGATGCCTATACTCGCCATGAACAGGAATAAAAAACTGAGGCTTGGTTGCTAAAAGCATTTCGCGTAGATCTTCTTGATAGGCATGCCCAGACACATGAATATCAGAACCTGTATTGGTAAACACTTCTGCACCTCTGCGATAGAGATGATTCATAATATAATAAATCGACTTTTCATTGCCCGGAATAAATCTGGAAGACAACACCACCGAATCGCCTTTTTCAAGGATAAGTTCTTTGTGTTCGCTCAATGCCATTTTTGCCAATGCAGATCGTGTTTCTCCTTGGCTACCAGTCGAAACAATAGCGACTTTGTGTCTTGGGAGACGGGTGGCCTGTTTAAAATCGATCAACAGTGATTCTGGAAATTCAAGATACCCTAGTCTTTTTGCCAAATTTATATTTTGAACCATTGTGCGACCTGCCACGCATACACGACGCTTATTTAGCATTGCTAGCTCTATGACCTGTTGAACACGTGGAATATGACTAGCAAATGAAGAAAGCACAAACCAGCCTTTGGTAGCCTTCATTAAATCGTCGATACCGTCTCTAACCGAGCTTTCCGACATACTTTTTCCGGGAACTTCTACATTTGTGGAATCAGACAAGAGCAATAAAATGCCCTCTTTCCCAAGCTCTCTGTATCGTTCAAGATCTGTTTTTCTACCATCGGCTGGATGGGGATCAATTTTAAAATCTCCGGTATGAACCACAAGGCCCACCGGTGTCCGAATGGCTAGACCCATCGCATCGGAAATTGAGTGGCTCATGCGAATAAATTCAATATCAAATGGTCCAGCAGAAATACGATCAGCGTCGCGAACGGTTTTAACCTTTGTCGAATCTAATAAACCAAATTCAGTGAGCTTAAACTTTAAGAGCTCTGTGGTGAAACGTGAGCCATAAACAGGAATCGGTCTTTCATGCAATAGAAACGGCAACGCTCCCAAGTGATCTTCGTGGCCATGAGTTAGAATAACCGCGTGAATATTGAGTTTGGTTTTTCTCAAATATTCAAAGTTTGGAATAATAAGATTGACGCCGGGAACATTTGCATCGGCAAACATCACACCACAATCGATGATGATTGCATCGCGGCCACATTCGAGGACCATCATATTCATTCCAATTTCACCTAGCCCCCCTAGGGGCACTATTTTTAGAGATTTGTTCATCTTTAGATTAAATGGCAGGCTACTGTATGTATATCAGATATTCTTTTTTCTGCCGGAATTTCTTTCGAGCAACGACTCTCTGCGACTGGACCACGGGTATGAAACACGCAACCCGTAGGCGGATTCATAGGGCTTGGAATCTCGCCGGGGAGAATCGTACGTTGACCGTCAATTAAGGGGACAAAGTGAGGCATTGCACTGACAAGAGCTTTAGTATAGGGGTGTAGGGCGCGACGAAAGAGTTCTTTCGCTGGAACAATCTCCATGATGTGACCAAGGTACATGACAATGACACTAACACAAAGGTATTCAACAATTTTAAGATCATGTGAAATAAAAAGATATGTAAGGTTTCTTTGGTCTCGGAGATCCATTAGTAAATTTACTATCTGAGCTTGAATAGAAACATCTAGTGCTGAAATGGGTTCATCCGCAACAATAAATATAGGATTCACCGATAAAGCTCTGGCAATACCTATTCTTTGGCGCTGGCCTCCACTAAACTCATGAGGTAATCTTTTTAAATGCTTAGGATTGAGACCAACCAAAGTCATAAGGTTTTCAATATATTCCTTGATGGAAGTCTCAGGCTTAATTTTGTGAATATCCAAGCCTTCTTTCAGAATATGAAACACCGACTTTCTAGGATTTAATGACCCAAAAGGATCTTGAAAAATAGCTTGAACTTTCTGCCGAAACTCAAGGACCTTATCACGGTCCATAGAAAATATACTGGCGTTGTTAAACAAAATGTCCCCCGAAGTGGGATTTAATAAATTCAAGATCATGCGACCCATGGTCGTTTTTCCGCACCCCGACTCACCTACAAGCCCTATGGTACTTCCTGTTTCAATACTGAAACTTACATCGTCTACAGCTTTGGTCGGCACTTGCGAACGTGTCCATATACTAGATTGCGTAAAATACTTCTTTAAATGTCTAACCTCTAGAAGATTCATGCGTGTATACATCGGACCATATGATTTTCAGAGATCGCTCTTAGTGGAGGCATTTCCTTTTTGCATTCAGAAGTTGCGATAGAACATCTGTCTACAAATCGGCACCAAGGTTTGAAGTCTTCTATAGAAGGTACATTGCCTTGTATCGTTTTAAGTCGCTTTAATTGGCTTTCATGCGTTGGAAGATGAATAATTTCTTTTAAAGCCATTGTATAGGGATGACATGGATTTAGAGATATATCAGAAACTGATCCTTTTTCGACGATCTGTCCTCCATACATGACTAACACTTGATCAACATGGTCAAAAATTAAACCTAGGTCGTGTGAAATAAGAATCATCGCCATATTGTTTTTTGCTTTGAGTGATTTTAACAATGATAAAATCTGAGCCTGAATGGTTACATCCAGTGCTGTGGTGGGTTCGTCTGCGATAAGCAGGTTGGGGCCACTTAAAAGTGCCATGGCTAGTGCTATTCGTTGTTTCATACCACCACTAAGTTCATGTGGGTATTGGTCAAATCTAATGGTCGGAGATGATATCCCCACTTCGTTCATCATTTCAATGCATCGCTTTTTGGCATCTTGAAAACGCATCCAGGTATGCAAGGTGAGCGCTTCTACAAGTTGAGACCCAACCGACAAAACAGGATTTAAAGAGCTCGCAGAATCTTGAAAGACAATACTCATCAACTTACCTCTAATACTTTTTAGTTGGGCAGAACTAAGCGAAAGTACATCTATGCCCTCAATTTTAACTTCGCCAGAATCGACTCTCGAATTTGCCTTGGGAAGAAGTTTCAAAAGAGATAGCGCTGTTAGAGATTTACCCGAACCTGATTCTCCAACAATACCCAAAGTTTCTGAAGGTTGTACGGAAAATGAAATATCTTCTATCGCTTGATGCCATACTCCTCGAATTGAAATCGATACAGCAAGATCTCTAACCTCCAAAAGCAAGATTTCTTATAACTCCGACAACTTATTAATTTCGATAATTTCATCGTGAGAAAGCATTTTTTTCTTTTCGATGGCTTGAGTGATAATTTGTACGATTTTTTTTAAACCCTGAATTTCAATGTACATACGATGAATATTTGCCGATGACATTAAATTCGTTGTTTCTTTTACATTTAACGTCGGATCATCCGCTTTCTTAGACACATTTGTCGATTTAGGTACTACTTCTGCATTTGGGTATATTTTTTGAATGGCTTTTTCAATTGCTTTCGGCGTGGCAACCACACGAAATACGGGAAGGCTCACCATAAATCTGATTTCATCGATAAGTTTTAGATCAAGAGGGTCTGCGAAGGCCACAAGCAAGTGATTACGTTTATTATACATTTTTGCGGCTATCGGTACCACGAGATGTTTCTCACAAAAATCAAACCCAATATATTTAGACGCATCCTTTTCCAAATTAAATTTCTGAAGGTCAATAGCTGGAATTCCTGCTAGATCACCTAAAAGCTTTGTGAGCTGCTCTTGATGGATATATCCAAGTGCCACCATCATTTCGCCTAATTTTATTTTTTTTACTGGTTGCTTCTTGAGAGCATCTTCCAATTGAGTGGGATTAATAAGCCCTTTTTCGAGCAGAATTTCACCAAATTGCTTCTTTTTCATGAATACCTATAAACTATCGAAGGCCGATCGGGTTATCAAGAAATTGTACCGATTGAGGCAGCTCTAGTTCAAACCAATTTTCTTTTAGGTCTGGATTCTTTTCGATGCGATCATATTTCCATTTTATCCAACGATCTCCTTTGCAAAGCTTAAAGCCATGATCCTGCCATTCTAACACTTCACCAGTGTTAAATTTTGCTCGCTTCGGTTGACATTGTTTCGAAAATCTTTCGATCGTCAAATCTTTAAAATCACCAAGAAAAATATTTATCAGTGTTGTCCACGATACAGCTATATCTAATACGTTGCTTGTATCTTTTGAGTGCTGCGCTCTATAGGCGATGCCCTTATTCGGTTGAAAAATCGTTAAGACCTCGTTTGATACTGAAAGAACAGTTGACGGAAACCCAACAGCATTCACCTGGGCGTAGATTTTTGTTGCGTTTGAAACAAGAAGGTCTGTATTTAAAGCTGCTGTGCGCTTTCCGTTTTGAGATACATACAAGGTTCCTGATGCCCGTAAAGTTTGGAGCGCTTCACTGTGTTTAGTCCATGTTTTTCGACACTGTTCATAGCGTATTTCGTTTAAGGGACTTATATTTTTATGACACGCAAAAACAAGTGCCATCACTACGATAAGACACAAATTTTTGGAGTTTGGAAACAATTCTTCGTTTTTCTACATCTTCCGTGGAATTTTTCAAAGCTTCTTCGTACACCTGCTTTGCTTCTTCGAGTTTTCCAAGCTTGATCAATGTATCACCTAAATGTTCTAAAATAACCGGTTCATTTGGAGCAAGCTCGGTAGCCTTTTTCAATGTGCTTTCTGCCTCACTATACAAACCTTTTTTGTAATAAACCCAACCTAAGCTATCAACAATGTATCCGTCATTAGGCTTTAGATGAATAGCTTTTAAAACTAGCTTTTCAGCTTCGTCTAAATTAATACCCTCTTTTGCGTAAGAAAATCCAAGGTAGTTAAGTGCGTGAGAATGGTTTGGATTAATCGCAATAAGTTCTTTGAAACTTGCCTCAAGTTTTTTGAAATTATTGGCTTGATCATACAGTTCTCCTAACGCAAAAAGTAAATTTTCACTTTTAGCGTTTGCTTTTCTTTTGGTCTCTAACAAAATAATGGCATCTTCGAGCCTTTTCTCTTTGGCTAAGAGTTTAGCCATATGAATATTTAGTTGAAGATCTTCAGGTGTTTTAGACAATGCATTTGATAACGTCAGTTTGGCACCCTTGTGATTACCTTGGTTTTCATAAATAATTGCCACGATCTGGCGCGCGTCGGAGTAATAACGAGATTGAGCTTTGATGCCCTTTAAAAATTTTAGCGCCTGACTGTATGATTTGTTTCGCTCGTGAATAATGCCAAGATAGTATTTTACCTGATCCGATTCTGGATCGCTCTTAAGCGTGCTATGAAACAAGGATTTAGCTAGATCGATTCGCTCCTCTCGGAGATACAAAAGCCCCAGTCTAATTTTTAACTCCGAATCTTCGGGTTGCAATTGAATAAGCTGTTTTAATCTGTCTTTGGCATCGTCATATCTTTTCAAATCTATACATAAGACTGCCAAATGTTTGGCAAGCTCTATATTATCCGGCTCAAGAACAGACGCTTTTTGATAATATTCAAGTGCTTTTGCTAAATTGTTTTGAAACTCATAAATTAATCCAAGAGCTTTGTAGCTATGAGGAAAGTCTGGATTTAACTCAATAATATGGTTGTAAGCTTCAATCGCTTGATCCAGTTGATTGGTCTCAGAGTAGACACGTCCCAAGTAATAGTGTGCCAGCTCACTATCTGGATTGCGCGAGATAAATTGTTTAAGAATCTTGATGGCTTTGGCAAATTGCTTCGTATTGGTATAAATCGTTGTTAGAAAAAGAACATCCTCTCCCGAATCATCTTTATCCAACGAAAGAGATTTTAAAAATGCGATCTCAGCTTTTTCGTATGCCATCCGACGTTGATAAATCTGACCCAGCACGGTGTAGGAAATTCTACATGTGTCACATTGTTCAACACCTTTTTTTGCGAGCTTTTCAGCTTTTTCTAAGTCGTTTGTCTTTAGATATTCCTCGGCGAGTCGCCCTATAATGTAATTCGAATCAGGATCAAGTTTGAGTGCTCTTTCAAGAGCTTTAATACTCGACAGCGTATCTCCTGCTCTGGACAATCTCTCCTGCTCAATAATAAGATAATAAAGCTCTGACTCCTGTGGGGCTTCGTGCAAACCCTCGATTTCCAAACGCTCCTGGACTGGTACACGATGAACGCATCCGGCCCCCATCATTAAAACCAAAACCATGCGCAGAAAAACATCCTTGCGCAATTTAATATACATCCCTACTATTTTAGCACGATCATCGTTGCGACAGCTACGGAAACCACAGCAGCTGTCTCTGCTCTTAAGATGTTAGCGTGTAACATGCTTGATTTAAACGATTTTTCATGAAACTGAAGTATCTCTTTTTCATGCCACCCTCCCTCTGGGCCAACCGCCAACACGAGATCTACGGTATTTGATTCTGAAATTTGACCAAGAAGCTCCGGCAATCCTGTTTCAGTGGCACTTTCGTCACATATAATATTGTAGGATCTTTTGGGAAGAGCTTCCCACAGAAAATCTAATGAAGTGTAGTACTGAATATTTGGCAAATAAAGACAACCTGACTGTCTGCAGGCTTCCTGAGCAATCTTTGTCCATCTTTCAACAATCTTTGGTTTTTTCATCGAAACAGCATAGCGTGTGCAAACAAAAGAAATCGAAGATACGCCAAGTTCCGTAGTTTTTTGAACAATCCAATCGGCCTTGTCTGCTTTGAGTAATCCTTGAACGAGATGAATTCTGGGTCGCTCAAAATCTTGTGTTTGTCTGTGCTCAATACGAGCCACATAGCTTTGCTTTTTTGTTTGAGTCAAAACGGCTTTTGCATATTGACCTCGCCCATTGATTAAATGAATTTCGTCTCCGTCTTGCAAACGAAGAACACGCAGCACACGACAGCTTATTGCGTCTATTTCAAGCTGGCTTCCTACATCTGGAATCGTCTGTACAAAAAGTCGATGGGCGTTTTTTGGGAATCGTTTCAATTTCGTGGTTTAAGAGATCTAACTTCTTGTAGAGCTTTCATTCGTGTAAGCTCAAATTCGTCACCTTGCTTCCACTGCGCCAAATTCTCTTGATTAGCCAATAACACACCCAAAGCAAATGCTAGCTGAGTATCCTCAATAGCTCCGGACAAATTCCAATCTGGACGAACTTCGTCACTGACTTGATGGTAGTGTTCTGATTCAAAACGCTCAAGTTGCTCTTTACCCCAGCCTTTTGGCCTACCCACGACCTCGACACCGGATTGAAAAAATGCAGATGGTATGCCTATTTTAGCCATATTAAATTGGTCAGATCGATAAAAAAATCCACGATCTGGATATAGATCTGCTTTCACGTAGCGCCCTTGATCCTTTGCAAGCTGCGTAATCAGATCATCTAGCGATGACTTACCTTTTCCTATGACGATCAAATCTTTTGTTTTTCCGAAGATGTGAACACCGTCGATGTTAATGGCAGCAGTAACTCGTCCAGGGTGAACAACAGGATATCTAGAAAGATACTCTGAACCTAAAAGGCCTTGCTCTTCAGCACCTACAGCTATAAATAATATCGATCGTTTTGGTTTTGTTTTCAAAGATGTAAAGGCATTGGCAATTGCTAACACCGAAGCCACCCCCGATGCATTGTCAACTGCACCGTTACAAATCGTGTCTTTCTTATTTAAATCTTTTTCACACACGCCCAGATGATCATGGTGGGCCAAATACATAACGTACTGATCTTTTAGTTTTTCGTCAGAACCCTTCAAAACACCCAGAACGTTAGCCGTCTTAACCTGCTGAATTTTGTTTTTCATAGTTAAAGAAAGAGTCGTTCCTAAATTAATTGGCTTAAAGTCTCTTTGATTAGCTGCTTTGAGAAGCTCATTCCACTTCTTTCCAGAAGACTCTACGATATTTTTGGTTGCAGCTTCAGTGATCCATCCCATGACTGGCAACGTCTCTTCTTCTGGTTTAGGTAGATAAAATTGCTCACTCGAAAAGGAATTTTGAACAACCTTCCAAGCGTAACCTGCTGAATCAGTAGTGTGGATAACAATCGCTCCTAAGGCTTTTTTCCTTGAGGCCATTTCAAACTTATAAGTCCATCGACCATAGTAAAGCCTTGTGTTTCCTTTGAAAAGTGCCGGGTCATGGGATGGATCATTGTTAAGAAAAACTAAAATTTTTCCCTTAAGGTTAGCATCTTTGTAGTCATTCCATTGATATTCTGGCGCCTCTATCCCGTACCCCACAAAAACAAGTTCTGCGTTATTAATATTCACAGCTCGTTCTATTTGAACGCCCGTACTCAAAATAATATCTTGAGGCGACGCTAGCGAAATACGCTGAGCACCACTGTGAAAAGATATTGTCGTGGGTGCTACGGTGGTTATACCAACAAGGCCAAATTCTTGAATCCAATTTTTATTGGGCATAATCGGACTTAAACCAAGAATTTCGTATTGGGTCGCAACATATGCCTGCGCAAGCTTATCACCTCGAGAGCCAGGAGATCGTCCTTCCAGAAGGTCATCGGATAAAAATCTGGTGTGCCCTAAAATAACATTGGATTGAATTTGCTCAACACTCAATCTCGCATCCTTAGGTAACCCACTAAAAGAAAACGCAAAAAAAGGAACCGCCAAAATGACAACGGCAATAACAGACTTAAGCGAACACAAATTCCAGGTACTCACTGCTAATTTACTACGAATAATTTTTTTTAATCCAAAATATGGATTTCTCATAGCTGAGCTTCTGCCATGCGTCCCCGTTTAGCAGTCGATGTTTTCTTAACCGTTTTCTTAGCGGCAAAAAGAGAAGCAGACGGTCCAAGCAGCATCACTTTCTCAATAGCTCTGTGAAGAGCAGGATCCTTTGCATCCTTTCGAATGGCCTCGATAACGGGAAAAGACTTATTTGGAAGTTTTTCATTGATGAGCATTCCCTGTGCGTTCAAAACAACACGAGGAATTGCCTGGTCTGCTAATACGTCATTTTTAGTCAAAAATGACATCTTACCTTTTCCATCAACAAACTTGAAAGATGGCACACGATATTCAAGCTCGTCAGAAGGAGCCTTGTGAGGGGTGCCAAACAGAGCTTGATAATTTTGAATGGTTCTTATGGCATCTTGGATCGAAAACGAAGGCGGGTTTGATCCGTTGGTTGCCGTCTTGTCTCCATAACCATATTCAATAAATCGAATATAGAGAGGTCTATCTTTTGTAAGTCTGGCAAAATTGATGATTTCGTCTTCATTAACTCCGGGAAGTAAAAATACATTGATACGTATTTCAGAGAAGTGAAGCCTTTCCACTTTCTCGACGCCATCCAGCACTCTATATAGGCTGTCATTTCCAGTGATTTTCTGAAACTTCACGAAATTGAGCGTGTCAAAATTAATATCAACCTTTTTTAGTCCAAGTTTTCGAAGTTGATCTCCAAATGCTTTTAAAAAAGCTCCATTGGTCACCAGTCGAACGTCTTCAACGCCCTTGTGTGCATAAGACGATTTAACAAAATTTGCTGCGTCTTTTCTTAATAAAGGCTCGCCGCCTTGAATCAAAACTTTTCGAACACCTAACTCTCCAACAATTTTTACAAGCTTTGTCACATCCGATGGTTGGATCGACAATTTAGAAGCCATCAAATCCGAATGTTTACCCGTTGGTTTACAATAAAAACAACTCAGATTGCATTCACCTGTCACGGACAATCGAAGGATACGAGTAATATTTGCATCAGGGTTCCGAATGCCTACAGCCATAGTTTCTCCTTAATTTCAGCTTCCACGAATCACAGCAACCATTTTTTGACTTAATATTGTCAAGTTGGTGCGATGTATAATCAATCGACACTTTCTTTGTCAAGGCCCCTTTTTTACTATTCTAGAACGTAGACCTATCAATGGTTTACGGTTGATGAATTTTCGTAAACGCGGTAGAAGGTTCTTTATGTCGGACAATAACTACGATCGTGATAAGCTAAGTTGGCGTGAAATCGATGCACTGAAGAACAAAAGTCGCCACGTTAAAAATGATTCAAAAGACGATTTGTCCTCGTTTCAAAAAAGGGAGGAAGCGTCCGCAAAGAAGGCACTCGAAAGTCTTTTTGAGCCTAAAAAATCAAAACGCGAAGCACTCGACTGGAAAAAACTTGAAAAACTAGCTGGGGGTGACTTCTCAAAGCAAGCATCTTTATTTGTAAAGAAACACGGCATGCCTAGAGAGTGGGATGATCTCTTGAAATTGTTAGATCACCAAGATCACGACTTTGTATTGAGCGTATTAGATCATTTGCGAAAACGCTCGACGCATCAATCAAAAGGCAAACTTGATCTTTGCGAATCAAAACTTCGCATATTAAAATTAACAGCCGATCACCCTGAAGTCATAAAACAAATTGATTTGTTATTCGATTTATTTGCAACTCGGGATTAAAACATTAATAAGCACTCTCAAGCAAAACTAACCCATGAACTTTGGATAGGGCCATTTTCAGAGCGTTTTGAATCAAGTTTTCTGGAAACTCTCCATAAGACAAATATTTCAAATCCTTTTGATGCTAAATATGTGCTTGTGGGTTCAAATTTGCTCGGCATTCACCTCAAAGATGCCTATCGTAGGAAATTTGGAAGTATTTTTAATATACATTTTTTAACGTTTATAGACTTATCCAAATTTTTGATCTCCCTATGGCCAGAGGCCTATGTGAATCGGCGGCCTATGCCTTTGGGTTTGGATGACATGTTTCTAGAAAAGTGTTTGGCGACGTTGCCGCAGCAGCATCCTTTTTATATGATGCGCCAAAAGTTCGGATTTGTTAAACAACTGAAAAGCTATTTTAACGAAATGACCGATGAGAGTCGAGAGCCAGAACATAAGTACCTTCAAAAAATTTATCGCAACTATCAAAATCAATATCTGAAAGATTTTTATTCTGTATCGGATCTAATCGCAGAATGTAGCAAGATGGATCTCTCTAATATATTGAAAATATCGTCAGGTATCTCTACCTTATTGTGCTATGGCTTTTACGACTATAACGTTTCACAAAAAACCCTACTAAAAAACATTGGACAACATGTTTCTCTAAAGTGTTGGCTTCCAAAACCCGATGTCCAAAGCCAAAACTTTATTCAAACGAAAAATTTTTATCACAATCTGCCAAACACTATTGTTCATACTTTAACAGCGCGCGTCTTGCCTCGATTCACTTTCCGGTCTTACGCCGACCCTGTAAAAGAAGCCGAACAGTTGGCTAACCAAGTCCTCGTATCACATGGCGAAGGTATTCCGTTTGAAAAGATGGCGATTATTCTCCCAACAAATCAAAATCTTTGGCAAATCTATACTGATACGTTTGATCGATCGAGTGTTCCGTATTATTTGGAAAAAGGCCTTCCTCTGGAATCTTCTAACGAGGGCTATGCCTTTTTGAAATTTATTGATTTGCTAGGATCTTCATCTTGGAAACGGAATGATCTCCTGAATATTTTGGCGGCCTTTAAGATATTGAAAAGTGATATGGGCGATCCTTCCGACTGGGACACATGGACCAGGTCAAGTAGCTTGATTGGCGGGTGTTTTGACAAGGTTTTAGTGCAATGTAAAACAGGTCAGGCCGAAAAGATCATTAAAATTTTTCCTAATCAAGAAGCTGAAATTCAGGAATTTATAGAATTTTTGACGTCTTTTGCAGAAGATTCAAAAAAACTGACCTTTGAGTACCCGCGTTTTTCTGGCGCTGCGAACCAATGGATAAAATGGATGAAAACCTATATGTCTGACACTCTCTCTAACCGGAAGATTCTCGATATTTTACTTTCCATGGGAGACATTGATGACTCTTTGATTACTCCTACCTTTAGTCATTTCACAAAAATTTTGAAGCAGAGGTGCCTTGTGAGCCGTTTACGACATGGTTTATTCAAGAGACAAGGTGTGTATCTCGGAAAAGCCGCCACTGTTCGAAATATTACTTTTGACGTTGTCATGTTGCCTTATTTTACCGAAGATGTTTTCCCCAAACCTGCTTCATCTCATCAACTTTTTGAAACAACAAAAAAAGATAGTACGGATCAAGAATTGCTCATCTATGACCTTTTATGGAAACAATCCAAACATTTTTTTATATCCTATCCTCGAAGTGATCTCATGCAAAAGGCAAAACATCCTAGCTCATGGATCAAAACTCAATGCAACCATGATGAACTCGCTATCGAACATCAGCCTGAGAACAACTGGCAAAATATGAAACACGTCAATTCCGCTGAAAACAACACTGTGTTTCTCAAAACAAATGCCAAGCAGTGGTTAGAGAAAATACTTACTCCCTTTATTTCGAAAAATAAAAATGAAATTAATCTTGAGTCAATTGCAAAACTTTCTCCACTTTTGGAATCAAGTTACCAATGGTTTGAAAATCGCGTTCAGCGTGATCAATTTACAAACTTCGATGGATTGGTCCACGACCAAACAAACATAAAGGAAACAAAGCCTAAAACAGGTTTAGAAAATGATCCACAAAACACGCAGCAACTTAAGAGCAATGAATCAACCTCAACACCTTTTAACGAACAAATACAAAACACTACTCTTGGACAAATGTCGTTTTCGGCCAAAGCTCTTTCAGAGTTTACAACCTGTCCATACCGGTATTTTTTAAGATTCGTACTCCGTTTAAAACCCTATGAGGATCCTGATGAGAATTTTGAACTCCAAAAACTTCATAAAGGTTATTTGATTCACGATATTTTATTCAATATTTTTACCACTTTAAAAAAAGAGAACCTACTAACACTTTCGGATTCGAATCAAAGTCAAATCATGTCTATTGTCGAGAAATGTGCCCAAAACACATTCGAAATATTTGAGAGCACAACTTATTTCGGAATTGCAACGCTATGGGAATTAGAAAAGCAGTCTATTATTCAAGGTGTGAAAGAGTTTTTGTTGCAAGACCTCAAATCCAATGACTTTATACCTGAAGCTTTTGAAGTTCGCTTCGGAATGAAAGCAAGAGGAGATCAAGAAGATAAAATTTATTCAACAACATTGCCCACAGAGTACCACTTGAAAAATGGGGTGATATTCAAGTTCTATGGAAAAATAGATCGTATAGATTTGTCAAAAAACAAAACACGCTGTCGAGTTATCGACTACAAAACAGGTACTATAAATCTAAAACAAAACTCGTTCGATGAAGGACGAGCCATTCAGCTACCTATCTATCTTCTGGCATGTGCCCAATTGTTTTCAACAAAAGACATGGCAGAAAATGAGGCTCTATTAGCCTCTACGACTCCACAATCAGGATTTAAGCGCACTATTTTATCTGGGAAAACATTAATAGAAAAGCAAGATGAATTTGAACAAATTCTTATGACTGTTTACGAAATGCACAACAGTGGTGCTTTTATTCCCAATCCTGGTCCACAACGAAAAAATTGTGAGTATTGTGATTTTCAAAATATATGTGACAAATCGATTGGAAGACTTTTTGAAACCAAACAATCCGATCCACGGCTTGAATCCTATTTTTTGTTGAGAAATATCCGCTAATGATCAATCATCTCGTCGACGAAAACGTACGCCAAAAAGCGACAAGTAGCTTTGAGAAAAATTTTACTGTAGAGGCCAGTGCGGGCACTGGAAAAACAACCCTCTTAGCCAAACGTTTTGTTAACTTAGTTCGGTTACATGGCGTGCATCCTTCTGCAATTGTGGCGATAACATTTACAGAAAAAGCAGCTTTTGAACTGAATGAACGAATTGAGTCAATTTTTAAACAAAAATATCCGGATGATCCTTTGCTGATTGACCTTAGAAGTTCAACCATTTCAACCATTCATGCCTTTTGTACTAAGCTCTTAAAAGAATATTGCATTGAGGCTTGTCTAGACCCGGAGTTTTCTGTGATTGATCCGATGATGATCCATGGATTTCTAAAAAGTACTTTTTACAAATGGCTGAGCGGAGTCAAAGACGATCAACTCTCCCTTATTAAGAAACTTATGGATGGCGGCATAAGTCTAACAGGAGTTTATAAGCTTGGATTAGATCTGTATCACCACAGGGATCTATCGATGAAACAAGATTATGACAATGATGACTGCGTTGATTCAACACATGAACTTAAGACGATGGCCTCTGTCATTGTTCCTCTCTGGAAACATGCGCAAGACAGTTGTTTAGACCGAAGCGACGAAGGATTCAAACTTATAGAGAAACTCTACTCTATGACCAAAGATTGTGATGATCTTGACCCAAATGAAACGGAAAGTACGCTACTTCGACTGTCTATTAAATCCAAAGGATCCCAAAAAAATTGGTCCTCCAAGCAGGATCTTCAACAACAGAAAAAGGAACTCGGGTTATTGGCAACGCGGCTGGATATCATTCAGACTGCGTTACGTAAAAAGATCTTCTGCGAGGTCCTCGAGATCATGAAGGGTTTTGTAAATCAAGTTGAGCTAAAAAAAAACGAACAGTCGCTTCTCGATTTCGATGATTTGTTAATTAAAGTCAGAGATCTCTTGAAAGATCAGTCAGGTGTTAAAGAACAGATTCAACGTAGGTTTTCTCATATTCTCGTTGACGAAGTACAGGATACAGATCCATTGCAAGCTGAAATTTTGTGGAGAATCTCATCGGACCAAGCACATGCAGATTGGCGAGAGACTCAGTTGACACCAGGAAAACTATTTGTAGTAGGAGACCCTAAGCAATCCATTTATCGCTTTCGAAAGGCGAATCTCGAAATGTATACTCATATGAATAATTTAATTGAAAAACATGGCGAAAAACTAGTTATTCAGCAAAACTTTAGATCTAGTCGTCCGATTACGGACAGTGTTAATCAGATTTTTAGAAAATTATTCATAGAGCAGTATTCTGACATTTCGGCTCTAGACGACCATCAGTTTTTAGACTCTCAATCTCCTATTCATTTTTTAATTCCATCGGTTAAGAACTTGCAAACGGGAGCTGATGATCTACGAAAGGTTGAAGCCGCAATGATCGCAGGGCACATAAGAAATATGCTTCTTGAAAAGCGAACTCTGGTATTTGACCCCGTCGAACGAAAGCTCCGTAATGTAACAGTGGCGGACATAGCAGTTTTGTTTCCTACAACTACTGGCATTGAACACTATGAGGAAGCGCTTCGAGATCACGGTTTGCCATTTAGCATTGAAGGTGGTGGTTCGTTTTTTGAGCGACACGAGATACACGGCGTTATTGAGACCATGAAAGCCTCGCTTTATCCCCAAGATTCAGTGTGTGTTGTAGCAGCCTTAAAGTCAGTTATCTTTGGATGCTCCGATGATCAGCTTTTGAAATTATTTCAAGTCTCTCAAACATTTGATTACCGTAAAATAGATACTGACAAACTTGATCGGCATGTTCAGGCAGCTGTTGGTATTTTGAAAAAATTGAATTGCATAGGCAATGATCGTCCATCAATCATAGTATCTCGGTTGATCGAATGGTGTTTTGTTCTCCCCGCAGCAATGCTGAGATACAATGGTGAACAAGCGTGCGGGAATCTTCACAAACTAGAGCTAATGATAAAGCACTTGGAGATTCAAAACATTCAAACCTTGAATGAGTTTTTGCAGTGGGTGAATATTGCAAAACAGGAATCTAATGAGCCGGAAGCCATTGTGCACGATCGAACCGGTGAGCGTGTTCACTTATTAACAATTCATCGATCAAAAGGTTTGGAATTTCCAATTGTTATATTGGCAAACATGAATAGTCGCATAAATCTGAAGGAACGTATCATTGTAGATTCCTTAAGGGAAAACGTTGAAGTTGGTTTGGGCTCAAAAGATAAGCGTTTTGCGACTGGGAGTTTCGAAAAGCAGCTTGATCTAGAACGTGAAGCTCATTTAGAAGAACAAAAACGAATGTTCTATGTTGCTTTAACTCGTGCAAGAGATCAAATCATCATGACCAAACCAAATAGTAAAGAATCACTTGAAGGATACAATCGATGGATTTTAGATATTTATGATAACCAAGACATCGTAAGAAGTGAAAGCGAGATTGATAACAAAACCATGACAAGAACAATACGTATGACGAAGAATATAGATGACCATTTGGATCAAAAAATAAATTCTCTTTTTAGTGAGTATCAAAGCATGGAGCATGGTGACAGTGCTATATTAAGAGGTTTTCGTTCTGATACGAAACTAAATGATTCTTTGGGCTCCAAAATAGGAACTCTATTTCATAGAGTCATCGAACAATTAGACTATTCAAAAAAAAATCATAGACCGTTACTTAAAAAAATCTGCCTTGAAATGGGATTAGGGTTTTTGGAAAAACGGGTCGAGACATTGTTTGAAAATTTTTATCAAATGAACCTGTACGACAGACTTTTGGGCGCTCAAAGAATTTACCGGGAGGTTCCATTTGTTTGCGAGAACACCAATGGCGAACCGTTTGAGGGAGCGATGGATTGTGTTTTTGAAGATTTAATAGGATGGCATATTGTCGATTTTAAAACGGACCAGAGCGAAGACGATTCTAACAGGAATTACAAAAACCAAATGGATCAATATGCCCAAGCCTTTAAAACTTCGCTTAAGGAAACACCACACTCTCTTATTCTGGCCTACGTCGCGACTGGAACAGAAAAATCGTGGATCACAAACTAGATTGAATTTGCATTCTTTTATTGACACTGTATGATCTGAAATTATTGTAATACACACGCTGAAACAATGACACACTCAGCTATTAGTTAAAAGGGTCAAACCCACAAAAGGAGAGGAAAATGAAAATAAGTAAGTTATGCTTAGTTGTACTAGGCTTCACCGCTGGTGCAGTTTTAGCAAATGAGAGCAAAATTAATTTAACAAAGCGGTTTTCGGACAAAAAATACAGCATTAAAAGTTCTGTACATGGAGTTAGCGAGAGCTTGTTTCAAGGCCGACAAAAATATGGTGTTTCGGGCATGGTAAAGTTCGCAGTCAATCGCGGCCGTGGTCGTGAAGAGAAGTTCGAATGTAAGTACTCGCGGGTAGAACTTATGGTCGA
This sequence comes from Bdellovibrionales bacterium, assembly GCA_020434375.1. GTDB lineage: Bacteria > Bdellovibrionota_G > JALEGL01 > JALEGL01 > JAGRAY01 > JAGRAY01. Next base: position 22,017 of record JAGRAY010000011.1, read on the forward strand.
TGGTCCCGCCTATGATATGCCAACATGTAAGTTTAACAAGAAGGTCGTATTTGGTTCTTATAACTTTGAACAAATGCTCGTATCGAGCCAAATGATCAAAGTTGACCAGAGAAAGCCTGGCGAAAAAGATCCTTACTGCTACAAGCATGTCTTGAATTCAACCTTTAAGATCGTTCCAGAAAATTTACAGCAGTCACCTGTAGATTTTGGACATTCTGAAGTTGTTGTCCACAGCACCTGCTTGGATTCACCAGAATACTCTTAAAATAGCAGTATCAAGTGAAACAAAAAAAGCCCGCCTGGTGCGGGCTTTTTTTTTGTTAAAAGTGGTCTCTAATAAATTTCTCCGGACTTACGCCCGGAGTATTTACTTTTGCAGCTTCGCTGGCCGAAGG
>JAGRAY010000120.1 GCA_020434375.1 Bdellovibrionales bacterium
GGTGTTTTTGCAGCTCCAGACATCGTAGAAAGGGAAATAAAAGAACGTTATCATGTTCAAATCGTAGGTCGCTCCGAAACGCTTCGACAGCAAATTTTTGCTATCTCGCTCGAGAGAAAAATTAAACATCCTGGGATTCTTGCTATTTGCGATGTGGCAAGGAAGAGCGTTTTTTCCTAAGTTTCGAAGGACCTTTACGATCTGCCACTGTATTGCGTTTGTGTAACTTTTTTTTAGACAACTTTGTCTTTTTCAAAAACTCTTCTTTCGAAAGACACTTTAGGAGTTCGTTGTCGCGCTCAATAGCTCGAGCCACTGAATTCGCAGCTCGAACACTCGCGCTATCAATAGCCGCCAACAGATTGGAATTGGTCGCTTGTACGCTCACGCGTCTATGCAAACTAACTTGAATTCGACAATACTTGTTTGGTTTACTGTGATGCTCCTCTGATTTCAACAGATGAATCGTCACACTTTTGATTTGCTCTGCGAAACGATTGAACGCAAAACCAATTCTTAGTTCTACGTGCGCTCGAAGAGCTTTTGTAATTTTAATTCCGTCCGCTTTGAGTTGAATCTTCATAACACAAGCACTGTACCTTCATCATGTGCTTTATGAATATAAGGAAATGTGCGCGAGACACGTTGAGATATTCGGTAGGAGATAAAAAAACCCAAGACCATTTTCACGGTCTTGGGTTAGCGATCATTCCACACTTCTAGATCACACCAGGGACACTTAACTGGAGAGGAAATCTAAAAATATAAGTTATTTTGAGTTTGCGTTCTGAAAGGTCGCAATTTCTTTTTCAACATCTGTTTTAGATCTTCCGTATACCGTCGACACTTTATTCGCAAGAATCGACATATCTTTGCCAATGGTTCGTATGTCACCGTCACTAAGTCTACTCCACTTGGTCTTGATTCTTTCACTCATTGTAGGTGTGGCCTTATTGTTTTCATTTTTATGTTCTGGTTTATGCTCTTTTTTTTCAATCATATGTTTTCTCCTTGTGAATTGTATTTATTTGACTCTATGACATTATTTATATGCCTTTGTAATTCTCACGAATATGAGAAAATGCAATCGACATAAGTCGATAAAAGCGAAGGGTGCATCTAAAACGATGGCACCCATATTTGATGAGTATTCCTGCCCGTTTCTGGTTTTAAAAAATATAAAATCCACATTTTGTTAAAAAGACCAATCATGAAACATTTTGATAATTCCGAACAATAACATTCACATTCTCTTATTTTCTTTAGGTTTATTTTGAGCAATACGATCTGTATGCATAGAACTAATTCAACTGTTTCTCATCCAGAACAAGTGGGCTTACTTGACTCAATAAAAGAAGTGATTCCTGTCATGTCTTCATACTACTCTGTGGCTAAGGCAACCAAGCATTTACAGGATTTGGAGCAACATTACCTTGTGATTAATGAGGGTGAAACGCCTATTGCTATTGCTTGCTCTTGCGAATTAGCTTTAGCTGATCAACATTCGAAGTTAGTTTCCTATACTAATGGTCCGGTGATCGTTATTTCCTATGCTGCTTCTCTAGATGAAACTGCGGCTTCAATGTTGAAACATTCCATAGGGTGTCTTCCTGTAATGTGTGGAGAACAAATGATTGGATTAGTGACGCGATCTCATTTAACAAATGCAGGGTTGCTATACGAGTCCATATCCGATGTTCCCGAATGCCTGGCCTGCAAAAGTGATAAACATGTGCAAGTCCTGGATGTGAACACACGCGTTGCATTCTGCAGAGAGTGTATGGACCATATGAACGAATATATCCGTCACGCTGAATGCGGAGGGGACGGATGAAAGAAATGACATTCAATGGCAAGGATGCTTTGGAGCGCTGGGAGTCCGAAGGAGGAAGCTACAAGATAAAAAAAGAAGACCTTTCTCCATATATTCACGGATTTTCTCACAAAGAACAGCTTCGCTTAAAACGACAAGCGGAATTTTCAGAAGCACTTGTTTACCAAGATATCGACTTTTCTCAGGCTCAAAGAATTCTCGAGATTGGATCAGGAGTGGGTGCACAAAGCGAAATTTTGCTAAGAAGATTTCCTAAAATCCATCTCACTTGTATCGATCGCAGCTATCCTCAAATTCAGGCAGCTCATAAATATTTAGCTCATTTTAGGGACCTTTTTAATCGCTACGAAATTCACAATATGGATGCAACTCAATTGAGATTTTCTGACAACTCGTTTGATGCCATTTTCATTTGCTGGACTCTTGAACACATCGCTCATCCCTTTGATGTATTAAAAGAAGCTCACCGCGTATTAAAACCCGATGGAAAAATTTTTGTCACTGAAGTGATGAATTTTAGCTTTTTCTTGGACCCTTACTCGCCGCATTTATGGAAGTATTGGATGGCCTTCAACGACTATCAAAATGATGTTACCGGAAATCCTTTTATTGGAGCAACTCTTGGAAATTTATTTATCGATGCAGGATTTTCTGACATCATTACCAACGTAAAATACTGGCATTTAGATCGTCGACAGGCCAATCGTCGAAACGAGATCCTAGACTACTGGAAAGAACTCCTATTTAGTGCCGAACAAATTTTACTTAGAGGCGGCTATGTTGATCTCAAAACGATAGAACTTGCAAAAAATGAAATCAACGAAGTCAAAAACAAACAAGACGCCGTTTTCTTTTACGCATTCATGCAAGCCAGCGGGACTAAATAGGAATCGATGGACGTAAGACGTAACTTATTTATGATCAAATCTGCGCCACGACCATCTTCTATGTGACCGCTTTTGGATCGATATTTGAATGGAATAATACGCTTGGTACTTTTTGAGAACTGAAGGTAACCTATTCGTTGCAATTAAATGCCACGTCATATAGCAACCATCATCTTTTTGTCTTTACTCAGTCTGTGCTGGGGTTTGGTTGCATATTGTCTGGGTGTAATTGGAATCAGTACGGATGATTTCATGCGTATTACACTTGCCGCACAATGGGCTGATCAACCTAAACTCATTCAATTTGGAAATTGGCCTCCTCTATTTAGTGTGATTTATGGGGCCATCATTCGCGTTATTCCATTTCCCATGGAAGTCGGCCATGTGCTTACGGCACTTTGTTCGAGCCTGGTCGTGTTTCTTTCTGCTTTATTCTCAAAAATGGTGTTTAGATCTTTTCCCATCGCGATTTTAACCGCTGTGCTTATCACTTTTAACTCACTTCACCTCTCTTTAGCTGCATCGATGTTAAGTGAACCTTTTTATACCGCGCTTTTACTGGCATTTTTAATGAGTGCATGGAAGTGGTCAATGAGTCATCAGCGCCAGTGGCTATGGTGCGCCATATTTTTTGGCATTCTGATGACGATGCTCAGAACGGATGGAACACCCATTGTGTTAGTTTTTGGACTTTGGTTGATTTGGCGACAACCTGGTTGGAAGTCTGTTGGTATATTGTTGCTCCTTTTAACGTTTCCTCTCTTGTGGGTCTCAATCTTATGGAAAGAATTTGCCTCGCTGCCAACGCTTCTAAAATTATACGCCGAAGACTCCAGGCGCTTTTATGCTTCGGTGCCCTATTGGAATTGGATTCCGCTCCTTTCACTTTGTAAGTTTTTTCTATTGGGATTGATATCAATGAGCATCCTCTTGGGTCTTTGGAAACGAATTGATCAACACGCTCGTGCAATTGTTTTAATTGCTCTGTTCTGTGCCATATCGCAGCTCTATCTTCTCTGGAATCGTGTCTCCACTGTGTTTCCGGAGAGAACATTGTACACGGTGGGCATCCTTTTCACCATTATTGAGGCGTTTGCAGTTTACTCACTTTGGAAAATAAAACCTCGTTTGAGAATATTAGTTGCTTTTGCGCTGATACTTCATTTTGCTTTTCAAATTTATTTCGGAAAGGAAATTACACCAAACTATAGCCAGAAAATGGTCGATATTGGCAACCGCCTTAAATCTTGCCTATTGCTGCAGTCGAATCTTAAAACTCAACGTATCGCAACCGATTTAGAAGATGCCCGCTATGGCGTCGTGGCCGCCATCAGTGGCGCACCAGGTAGATTTACGCGCTTTCAATTTGATTCGGTCAACCATCAAGTTTCAATAAAAGACCCAAAGCCTATTCCAAAATATTTTCTTGTAGGCTCCGAAGAAGCAGCAAAATATATTCGCGGTGCTTGGAAAACATCGGCAATGATAAAACTCCAGTCTCTTTGGTTCATTTCTGATAACCAAAAAGTGATCTTCGAACTTACTAAAAACTAATAGTTTTATCGGCCGCCTAACGACGCATTAATTTGATTCATAATCAAAGAACTTTGCTCGATCATTTGAGTCGCAGATTGAATAGAAGAAATTATAAGTAGCATTTTTCTGGCTTTGAAAATGCTATCGACATCATCAAGTTTGTTCACTAAGCCATAGAATGGATATTTGAGATTTAGACTACCTCCCGGATGAAAATATTTATCAGCTTCAAACAAGTCTTTTCGACGCAAAGCTAATAACAACTGTAGTTTCGCCAGAGAGTCGACTTCAAACTGATCGGCGTAATAAAAGCCTAGGTTGCGAACTAGTTCATTGTCCTTAAAGATCTTTTTTACTTCATCACTCGTGAATCGCTCTTGGCTCTCGAGGTCTTCAGTAATAAATAGCCTGTCAGGAATCAACCTTAACAATATCTCAGAGGCATTGACAAACAACATACGATCTATATTTTTTCGACTGATCGATAGATTTTTGACCTTGATTAATAGCTTGTTGTACCGGCTAACCATTTCGTCTTCAGAATCTTCTTCTTCTTTTTCTGATGAGGCCAATGATTTTAATATTTCTGATTGAATCACTGATGTTTTAGTCAAGAATTGGTCAACGTCGCGCACATAAGATTTTGGCTTCCTATAGGTTTTCATTTCTACGCGCTGGATAAGGCGTTCAAGATCGTCCAACATATTATCTAATGGCGACGTTTGGGCGAGCGCAGAACTGAACAGTCCTACCCAAAGAAACAAGAATATAAAACGATTAAATATATTTTTTCCCATAAACTCCCCTTAAGAGAAGCTTATATCACGAAACGACGCTATGCGCTAATTCATTTTTTCAGATTAGCGCTTTTCGTTTTTCGAGCCATTTTCTCAATAATTGTGGGCTCTTAAAAACATGCCCTTTGAAACCAAGAGATTCAGCGGCTTGAACATTCACTTCTAGGTCGTCAATAAAATGGCATGAGGAAGCTTTAAGTTGATAGCGATCTAAGAATATTTGGAATATTTTGGGGTCCGGTTTTACCACGCCTTCCCTCCCTGAAACCACCACGCCTTTAAACTCATTGAAAAATGGGAAAAGCTCGCATCCTCTGTCAAACTTTTCATGTGACCAGTTGGTTATGGCAAATACATCGACGTTTTTTTCTTTGAGTTGCTTAAGAATAGTAACCGTCCCATCGATTACGCCCGAAAACATTTTTTCCCAACCAGCATCATACATTTCGATGTAAGGTGCCCATTTAGGATACTGGGTTTTCAATTCATTTGCGCCTTCTTTAAAAGAAACACCACTGTCCATTTTGAGAATCCATTCTTTAGAGCACACATGTTCCAAAAACCACTCCATATCGGTGTCATTGGAAAAAACATTGCTATAAAAATTTCGAGG
>JAGRAY010000121.1 GCA_020434375.1 Bdellovibrionales bacterium
TGAAACACTCAATATAAGATTCATCAACCAAAACGGAGCACTCTTGTTCGGAAAAAGAACAAACGAATTGATTGGAAGAAATATCGAAGAATGCGATGCCATTGGCTCGATCGTTGCGCCGGTGCTTCAAGACATCTTAAAATTGAAAACAGGAATGAGCTGCGATCACGAGATTCCAGAAGAAAACCACCTTCGTGTTTTTCAAGGGAGTTATAGCCCTGTATTGAATGCAGACAACCGGCTTCTTGGTATCTTTTCCGTCCTTCGAGAAGTTACCGATCGCCGCGATATGCTTCGGCAACTTATAGCATCGAACAAAAGACTAGAGAGCCACGTAAAAACTTTGGAGGTATTTGATATCGTGAGTGAATCGGATCTTTCCGGTCAAATTCTTTATGTGAACGATAGATTTTGTGAAATCACCCAATATTCTCGAGACGAGCTCGTCGGCAAAAACTATCGTATGATCAATTCAGGAACGCACTCGAAGGCTTTTTTTCAGGAAGTGTGGGAAACTATCAGTCGTGGTCAACCATGGTTTGGTGAGTTAAAAAACCGAGCTAAAGATAGTTCAACGTTTTGGTCACAAACCATTATTACGCCTATTTTAAATGATAATGGAAGTATCGTCCGCTTCCTTTCGATTCAACAGGATATCACGCGGGAACGCGACGAGAGATTTAGGATTGCCGGTGCTTCGCTTCGATTCCGACAAATTTTGGATAGCAACCCTTTGATGGTCGCCGGGTTGGATCTAGAACAAAATGTCCTCTTTTGTAACAAGGCTTTGCTGGAAATCACCGGCTATAAGAATATGGAGGTCGTTGAAAAAAAATGGTTTGAAACCTTTGTTCCTGCCGATGAAAAACAAGCGATTCAAACGAAGTTTTTAAAATTGTTCGATAAAAAATACCGAATCGTTAAATTTGACTCGCAGATCATAGGTAAAGACGGCGGTTCAAAAAATGTTACCTGGCACGCGACCGTGATAAAGAATCAAGAGGAAATTGCCTATGGCATTCATCTTCTTGGTGAAGAAAAAAAGGAAGACACCCATGAAACCGACATCCTTCGACAAGATCTTATTGGTTTTGTGTCTCATGAATTAAAGGGAGGATTGATATCGATTGAAAGTGGTCTCCAGTTGATTCAAGACAAGTTCGATGAGCCCACCTTCGACCAGATTCAACTGAAATCTATCGTTACAAAAATATTATCTAAAGTCACCCACATCGAAGACCTGAGCCGCAACATGATGGAAAATCTCAAACTAGGCTCTCAACCCGTTAAGATTCACGCCCAACCTATCTCACTTCGAACCGTATTATCTGGAGTTTGGAATCGTATCCTGGAAGAAACACCATCGTCTCATAAACTGATATTTAATCTTCAACTACCAAAAGAAGACATCACCGTGCAATGGGACCCATTGAAAATCGAACAAATGGAGCGAAACCTGCTATCCAATGCTATTCAATATTCCAAACCTCTTGGAGGAACAATTACCCTTTTAGCCAGACAAACGAAGAACAACATTCTCATTGGTATCTCTGATGACGGAATCGGCGTACCACCAGAAAGCCTTGAGTCCATATTTAACTTATTCACCCGAGGAATGAACACAGAGCAACAACAAGTCAAACATTTCGGTATCGGACTCAAGCTTTGCAAAGATATCGTTTCACAACATCGAGGTCGTCTTTGGATCGAATCGAAGCTGAACTTCGGAACAACGATTTTCATATTGCTACCGATAGATCCAAGGGCCCACTCGCCTCTTTCATCACTTGCTGCTTGATTGGCGCAAGCCTAAGACTTGTTCCAAACTAGAAATATCACCGACGATTTTTGCAATTGGCAATGGGCTAAACTTAATCACCGTCGGAGTTGCCAAGATACCATCAGCTTCGGCCGCATCCGGATATAGAACAACATCAATCTCTTCAATTTCAAATTGCACACTGGAATGCCGCGATTGAAGCGCTTTCAATGCTACTCGTGCCAACTCAGACACTGGTGATCCACCCGTATAATAAAGACGCAGTGAAATTTTCATCAGAAACTCAAGAATCTATATATTAGATCCAGTGCTTTATCTCTAGATAAATCATATTGAACAGCGTTCGAAGTATACTCTGAGTGAGAAGTCACAGATTAGAACTAATGGCACAAAAACAAAAAGATCGATCAGGTGAGCGTTTGAATGGCTAACTTTACTGAACAAAGTAAAGTTACCACCGCAGTCTGCCAATTACTGCAACAGCCAATTACTGCAACAAACATCCCGTACGTAGTTTATCCATCAAGATCAAATAGATACACTGCGCCCGCGCGTATCCAATTATCGTTCGAGGCTGCGGCGGTGGAATAGACACCTGTGGGGTATGGCAGTTGGACAAGTGCACTTTTCCAAAGCCGAAGACGGTTTTGATAAACAAAGAAAATCGCTATCATTTGTGGGGAACGGAGGTGGCAACAGCTTCACAGTTCTAATTTTTTGTAAACGTAAGTAGTTGATTTAACTTAGATGGCCAACCTCCGTCCCCTTTTTTAAGCGCCTTTGTTTAGGGCGAAAGCCATGGAGCTTTGCTTAAGCAATTAAAGTAACGTTAAAATTATAAATATTGATTGTCCATTTGGAAAGAATAGATCACGCCCCACGCTCACGTACGGCCCCAGATTCCTGATAAGCGCTTTTAACAAATGTTAACACTATCTTTATTAGATCAGAGTTATACAAACCAATGCGCAACCGCACAATGGTACAATACAACATATGAGAAAAACATTTTTTTTTTTTTTTTTTCTGTTATCGATTATCTTTTTTATTACTGCATGTAGTGAAACTCCACTTTCATCAGTAGATTTTGAGGGAAGAAGTTACATCCAAAAACTCACAATAGAAGGTTTTTGTGACAACGGTGTTTATATTGACATACCAATGAACTGCTCGAATAGTATCACCTTCATGAAAGATGGTGAGGCACATTTAAGAGAAGACGACCAAATTACAATCGGAACATTTATCATATCTCATAATATGACTACATCTGCTACCGAAATTATCTACATTGACGACTTTATGAATCGTACGCTTACGTTTCACTCACAAAATTTAGATGCTATTTATGATTCTCTAAACAATAAATGGGACCATCAGGAATAATAGTAGTCGGTCTACGAAGCATTATAAAAAATTAGGGGTCGTACGACATAACCCAAATTGGGTCCAGGCGTACGACCCCAAATTCTACTGGAGACCGCCTTACATTTTTTTAAGTTGAATTTCGTTTTGGATCTATGGCAAGGTGCGAATATGTTCAGTCACTACTTTAGTGCCTTCGTTTTGAGAACGACCCATCAGGTCTGGTGGGGTTTGCACCCCTACATAATTCTTCAACCCAACTAATTCACAGTTTCATTTTAAAATTATATTTTTTGTCTCAAGAGAGGCTTTGGACAGTTCTAAGGAGGGCTTATGCCTAAAACAATATTTTATTTTGTCATATCATTCCTTGTCATGATTACCTCTAATGTTAAGGCACAATATTATCGGTGCATAGACTCGGAAGGAAGGGGTTGGGCAGACCCTATATCGATGGAGTTGCACAAAGAAAGTGAAAGTCAATTCAAAGCGCATTGTCATAGCTTCGATCGACGAGCGTACTTTAACAAAGACAATGTTGACTTGAAGTTTAGTTTAGATCTCAATTGTGAAAAACAGACAATCACCCTTGATGCACTCGGATTTCGAATGTACCCAGACGAGCAATGCGACCCTAAGCTATTTCCGGGAAAGATCTTGCAACACTTTCCAGATGAGTCGGTTGTCTTTGACTTTTTTGACAAATCTGGAGAGGGCGTTTCTGGACATGAACAAGGAATAAGCATGTCCTACAACTTCAAAAAAGAAATTCTGACCCTCAAAAAAAGAATGCTAAAGGTCGTTGAACCTCCTAAATGCACCACTTGCCGGCCATCAAGCGGGTGGGGACCACAATGTATATGTGATGCGAGTGATAACAATCGAAGAGAAACGACACACATTTGTGATTACACAGTCACCTTCTACTCCCACAGATAATTCTATCGAAGCAGGCGCTATGAAGCGCCTGCTTCTTGAAATTGACGTTATTCGAAGAAGTGTCGTGATTTTCGGGGTCAAAGTAGCGTTAACTCCTATGGAAGTTCAAATCCTGCACGCTTTAGTTCAAAGCGATCATGCCTCGATATCTCGAAGCCAATTGATGATTTATATATGGGAGAAACATAGCACACACCTCAATAACCATTTGGACGTGGCTATTTATCGTCTCAGAACCAAACTTAAAAACCATTTAGATCGACGTGTAACATTGGAGTATTTCAACGGTTATTATCATTTAAAAATCGTGAGCCACAGTGGGGAATAGAATACGCTTGAACACCGCCCTGTAAAAGCTTGCCGAACGAATAGGATTGGCTTCTGACGCCAATTTTGCTACAAGCCACGGATGTTAAAAAGACACTTCACTTACTTTTCTATATTGATAGGAACCCTCTTCGTCGCTTCGTGTGGGGCCAAACAATATCACCCTCCTGAATTGGCTAAGAAAGCGTATATCCAAATTGATGGGTCAAAATCGAAAACGGGCGTACCTGTATTTGGAGCCAAATATCGCACTTACCTTAACGTGTGGAAGCCTTATCCAAAAACCTGTGAAGAATACTACTATGGGCAAATTAAAATAGGTGGCGGTCGATCAACTGAACCCACGGTTATTCCAGCTGATGAATTGATCAATATTTATTTTGTTCGCGCCAAAACAACTACGACATCTAGCATGACTCAAACGGTTCAACACGTACAAGAAAAAAACAGCAACTTGTTTTTTATTCCTAAAGAAAATCGCAAATATGTATTTCAAATGTTTGATAAAGAACGAGGACTAACAGACATGAAGGTCTTTGAAGTCAACGGAGACCGAGAAAAGGAAATGAAACATTTTTTGAGCAATCCTTTCGAAAAATGTAAGGAAGTGAAAGAACTAAAACAACCCAAAGCAGCGAAACCATGAAAGACATTGACTATTTGATTGTAAACATTGCCATACTGTTCTCCGGCTGTTCAGTACACCACACCCCCGCGACCTATCGGCAACAGTTTGGAAACAAGATGGACGCCATTCAAGTGAAGGAAAGTTACAGCAGCGTGGTGAAACGCTTAACCACTTTGGCTCATAAATGTTTTTCAGATCTTCACGTAAATTACTCTGGCGGTGGTGGTTCGAAGTCCGTCACGACCTACAAGGTCAAAACGGAATCGACTGGAAAGCAGTCTTCAGTGATTAAAATTCCTCTCCAAAATGACTCGAAAACCTGGGGAATGAGCACGGGAGGAGCCGAAAGTTACGCAGCTATTATTGACATTCAAGCAGTCGACGCAAAAACCACGAAAGTCAAACCGTATTACCGACAAAAGTTCGTGGGTAAAGCCATTTCCATGTGGGTCAAAAAAGAAACCGATGCATGTCCGGAAGTGGGATTATACTAAGTAGAGTACCCCTCATAGCCGTATTGACCAATAGACAATTTACTCTTTCTAGTCCCGCCCAAAACCATAAAGAGCCCGCCTAGAGCACTTCGCTTGTATGAGCTATGGTTATTGTATTACATTTGTGG
>JAGRAY010000122.1 GCA_020434375.1 Bdellovibrionales bacterium
TTAGCGGCATGGCAACCAAAAAACATGCCACAAAACCAACGCACAGAGCGGATGTTAATAAAATCCACCGATGATGAGATTCGATAACAGAGATACTTTTTGTATTACACCCCAAAAGCCTTAATGTTTTTCTTTCCACGCGAGCTCTTTGCACATGAAATGCCTGTATACTAAAAAATACCACGACCGAGCAAAGCAAAACCAATAGGGCCATTATTTCGAGCCCAGTGCTCATTTGATTGGAAACTTCTAAAATTTGGTCAACCACGCGGCCAACATCAACAATAGATACGTTGGGAAAGTACTGTACAATATGGTTTTGAATATCAATCATTTGATCCATGCTCATTGCACCCATTGAAGCTAAGTAAGTTTTAGGGGCTCCGTCAAAAACGCCTTCTTGAAATTGTATAAAAAAATTAGGCTGAAACGTCACCCACTTCACTCTTCGCAGGCCAACAACCTCGCCTTCCTGTGTAGCCCCCAAAACATCAAAACCAAGATGGTCTCCTATGTGAAGATCCATGCGCTTTGCAAATTGTTCTTCAAGAGATATTTCTGCGAGCGCTTGTTTTTTTGGATCGAAGCGATTCAGGAAATATCGACCCTTTGAAACCGTCTCGGACTCTGATAATTTCTGCCTTTCTGTGAGATTAAACGTACGATTCCCACTTCGAGCATTGCGTTCACTTTCGCGGGTTTGCAGCCCATCTGTATCAGCTCGCTCATAGGGTTTACCATTCACTGTTTGAAGACGCGCTCGAATAAGAGGAGAGATGGTTACTAATGGACTATTCAATGTCTTCATATGTTTATCTAGTGATTCAACTTGTTCCTCTTGAATATCAAACAAAAAAAGCGACGCTCGATTTTGATTTGATTCAAATGAAAACTCAATATTGAGCGTGCTCTCTAGTGTTGAAATTAACATGGGCAACATTCCACCCAAACCCAGAGCCACAAATACTGTTGTGGTTTCTAACGGTTTTCGTGTCAATTCAAGTAAGGCATATCGCAACTTAAAGTTAGATTTAGGTAGACATTTTTCAAGTAGCCGCAATCCCATATGACATAGCAAAGCTAAAACGATCGCCGAACATAACAGTAAAACACAAAATGCAAATGCATTGATTACTGAATGACACTGCCAAACAGCCAACGCATAGAAAAATCCAACAAAAGGAATCCAAAGTAAAACATCTTTTAAAGTGAATGAAAGTGTTCTAGACGTACTTTCTTGAAACAACACGTTTGGAGAAATAGCTCTTAATTTGAATACCAATGGAAAAACACTTAAAAGCGTTCCGCCAAGACCGACTAAAAACAAAAGTACAATCGTTGTAGGCTCAAGAATTAAATTAATATCAAAAGGAATGAGCCTTCGCACCCAAGAGGATATCAAAGGAAATAGTAGAAACGAAAACAGTATGGATAATAAAGCGCCTAAGATAGCTAGCGCAGCAATTTGCACCACAATGATATTAGATATTTTGCGTGAACTACAGCCTAACATTTTGAGTACTGCATATTCCTTGAGACGACTTAAAAGATGGGCTCTAAAAAGATAAATCGTTCCAATGCTTGATAATAAAAGAGCCACCAATGCAACAAGCCCTAAATAGTCACCAAGATATGTAAGCGCTCTTGCATTGGATTCACTTTCATCAACATGACTTCGTATGCGTATGGAAGGATCTTTAATTTGACTTTGTAACTCTGATACAAAGTGTTGAACGCGATCTTTTTCTGAAAGTTTGTAAATCTTTTTATATGAAACCCGACTTCCTTTTTGTATAAGACCTAATTTGTGGACGTTCGAACGGCTCATATATATGCGGGGTGCCAACGAACCTCGACCAAAAACCGACGCTGAATCATTCTCGACAATATTTGTGATCACAAATGGCGTGCCTGCGACTTTAATTTTGTCGCCAACTTTAGCTTTGAGTTGCAAAAGAAGCTCGGGGTATACCCACACTGTATTCTCATTCTCGAAGGCTCGCTTCTTAAAATTTCCAGGGTTTAGTTTTATTTCACCATAAAAAGGTAGCGTTAAATCTTGTGAACGAATCTGCACTAATCTTGAAATATCTCCAGAACTCACCATGGTAAAAAGTTCTTCGACTTCGCCAGTTTCAAACGATGTTCCCATGTCGTTTAAAACCGTAGATATTTTTAATATCAGGTCTTTTGGAATTGGCATTTGGCTTGAAACAATCAGATCTCCGCCCGCTTGAATTTGCGACGTATTTCTAATTTGATCTTGAATAGCCGTCTTAAAGCTTTCAAGCAGACAAAGGCCAAACAAACCAAGGGTTATGTTTAAGACAAATAAAAGCGAGTATCTCGCATGTCTTTTAAGTTCTCTAATTGCATAGGTAAAAACCATTACGGAGCAATTTTTAAAAGGCCATCCGAAAGTTCGTATACAGTTTTACATTGCTTAGCCAATGAAGCACTGTGGGTGACCAAAATCAGTGTGGAGCCATGGTCTCTCACCAAATTGAAAAGCAATTTCATGACATCGTCGCCGGTATTTTGATCAAGATTTCCACTGGGTTCGTCGGCAAATAACATTTTTGGTTTACCTACCAATGCTCTCGCGATTGCAACCCTTTGAATTTCCCCGCCGCTAAGTTCAGACGGAAAGTGATGAAAGCGCTTTTCAAGGCCAACCTCGACAAGACTTTTCTTTGCAATTGTAAGATCATGCTGTCCCAAAATATCAAGAGGTACCATCACATTCTCTAAGGCTGTAAGGTGACTTATTAAATGAAATTGTTGAAATACAAAGCCAATATTCTTGGCCCTAAAATCTGACCATTGATCTTGGGAAAAATGTGTGACATTTTCATCTTGAATATAAAGCTCGCCTTCATCAGGAGAGTCGATTCCACATAAGAGTGAAAGCAACGTTGACTTTCCACCTCCCGAAGGACCTACAATAGCCACCGTGTCCCCAGCACTGACACGAAGATTTAGCCCTTTTAAAACATGGATCTTTGAGACACCCTGAAAATAAGACTTATGAATACATTCGGCCTTGAGCATCATAGTTGTTTTTTCAAAATTCCAAAAAGGTGCTGCGCAATAACTTCGTGTCCTTTTTCGTTCGGATGAATGCCATCAGGAAGATTCAAATTGGCTTCACCTCCCACACCTTCCAATAAGAACGGCATAAAGGTCATGTCAGGATATGCTTTTGCCAGCTCACTAAATACGTTCTCAAATCTCTCCGTATAATCTTTGCCCATATTGGGTGGAGCTTTCATGCCCGCCAACAAAACGTTAATATGATTTGACTTTGCGATATCAATAGCCTCTTTTAGATTTTTTTTGATTTCAGTAGGCAGCAAACCTCGAAGCGCATCATTACCACCCAAGGCGAGTACCACCCAGTCCGGTTTAGATTTCACCAACCACTTCATTCGAGAAGCAGCGCTGTTGTCGACCCACTAATGCCTGCATTTATCACTCGGATGGATTGTTTTTTTTGTTCTTGAAACAATGCTTCAATTCTGGATGGATAAGAAAGTTCATTCTGAATCCCAAAACCTTCCGTAAGAGAATCTCCCAAAAATGCAATCGTAATCGAAGGATTGGAACTTGAGCGTACTTGATCATGATGATTTGTTTCTTGTTGATTTTGCTGGGTGCACCCAAAGACTGCAAGCACTGCAGCCAAGAAGAAGCTTCTTGGATGGTAATACATCAGAGGGAAACCAATTAATGTACGTCGCCCATGAGCTTTTTAATGGGCTTCATCACAAGAACCAAAACCACAGCCGCAACAGTTGTGGTTAAACCCACTGCGCCAAAAAGTGTTGGTAAGGGTAAAGTCTCGAAAAATCCTGCGGCAATACCACCCAACTTGTTACCAAGCGAAATCGATAAAAACCAGACACCCATCATCGAACCCACAAGTCTAGCCGGTGCGAGCTTAGTCACCATGCTAAGTCCTACGGGGCTCAGGCAGAGTTCACCAATGGTGTGTAAAAGGTACACTCCCACAAGCCAAAGAGGACTCACCAAAGACTCTCCACCGCCCGTAAACATCGCTCCAAAAGCCAAAAGAAAAAAGCCTAAACCTACAAAAACTAAACCAAACGCGAACTTCGCAGGGCTCGATGGTTCCTTTTTTCCAAGAGCTACCCATGCCCAAGCAAAAACCGGAGACAAGGCAATAATGAAAACAGGATTGAGTGATTGAAACCAAGTTGAAGGAAAATCAAATCCAAAGAGGCTTGTGCGTGTGAGCTGGTCTGCAAATATATTCAGGCTTGATCCTGCTTGTTCAAAGGCACCCCAAAAAAGTGAAGAAAAAATAAAAAACACGCAAATAGCCGCGATCTTCATTTTTTCCTCTGTAGTGTATTTGTACTTTCCAGCTTTTTCGATCTCTTCGACTTTGTCTTTTTTAAGATCGATCCTTTCCTGAGAAAAATATTTTCGACCCCAGGTAAACTGTAGAACACCAAAAAGCATTCCGACACCTGCAGCACCAAAACCATAGTGCCAGTTGTATTTTTGGCCAAGAGTTCCACAAATTAAAGGAGCAATAAAAGCTCCCAAGTTAATCCCCATATAGAAAATAGAAAAACCACCATCTCTTTTTGGGTCATTCTTGCCATAGAGTGTTCCAACCATTGAGCTAATATTGGGTTTTAATAAACCAGTTCCAATAATAATGAGTGCGAGGCCCACAAAAAATAATTCAACGGAACCCATCGCCAGACAAAAATGGCCAGCGGCAATAATAATGCCACCTACAAATACCGCACGGTACAAGCCTAAAATACGGTCGGCCACCCAGCCACCCACGATGGCCGTCATATAAACCAAAGAAGTGTACCAACCATAAATAGATGCCGCTTTTTCAGTCGTAAAACCAAACCCACCGGATTCGACTTCAGCAATGAGAAATAAAACCAAAAGGGCTCTCATGCCATAGAAACTAAAGCGTTCCCAAAATTCGGTCATAAATAGGGTATAGAGGCCTCTTGGATGCCCCCAAAGCATCTGTTTTTCTGCTGCGTTTTCCATAGGCTTCTTTTGAATCTTATTTTGCCTCAACAATCCAGAAAATTATGATCTACTTATTGAACTTTTTTACCGAGGCATACCTCGAATTTAAATAGCTGCTCACCGAAACCAATGCTATGCCTACAAGAGACATGGTCGATAGGCTTTCATTAAACACGATGTAACCAATCACAGCGGCAAAAATAATGGCCACATAGTTTAGGTGAACAATATTTGATACGTCATCTAAGCGATAGGCCTTTGTCATACATATTTGGGCAAGATGTGTGGTTATTCCCACAAAAACTAACCAGAGCCACTGCCAACTATCGGGATGAATCCAGATATGCGATAAAATGGGTACAACGACAAATAATGTCACCAGAGGAAAATAAAATACAATCACGATAGGTTTTTCCGACTTACTGATGTGCCTTACAATATTGTATGCCACAGCCGATAAAAAAGCTCCTCAAACTGCCATGGAAGCCTCTTGCAAACTGACGCGAGGGTCA
>JAGRAY010000123.1 GCA_020434375.1 Bdellovibrionales bacterium
TAGCTGGTAAAATCATCGTATTAGACGCCTTGGCAATACGTCCAAACTCTTGAACGTACTGCTCGGCAACCTGAAGTTGAATGGCTTCCATTCCACCCGGTTGTTGGACAGCTTTAGCTATTTTACTAATACCTTCTGCAGTCGCTGTTGCCACCGTTAATATGGCCTCTGCTTCACCTCTAGCTTCGTTAATTTGCTGTTGCTGATTTGCCTCTGATGCCTTGATTGCCTGTTGTTTTTCACCCTCTGCGTTATTGATGAGCGCATCCCGCTGGCCCTCAGAGGTTAGTATGACGGCTCGTTTTTCACGCTCAGCACGCATTTGTTTTTCCATCGCAGCTAATACGTCCATGGGAGGTGTGATATTTTTGATTTCGTAGCGAAGCACTTTGATTCCCCAGGGTTCGCTCGCTTTATCCAGTTCGCTCACAACCATATTGTTAATGGTTGTGCGCTCCTCAAAGGTTTTATCAAGATCAATTTTACCTACTTCACTTCTCAAGGCTGTTTGGGCAAGCTGCGTAATTGCAAATTCAAAATCAGAGACACCATAAGAAGCACGCTCTGGGTTCATGACTTTAAAGTACAAGATTCCGTCGATATGAACTTGAACATTGTCTTTGGTAATGCACACTTGCTCGGCAATATCACGTGGCAATTCCTTTAAGGAAAGTCGATACCGAATAACATCAAAAAATGGGATCAAAATATGAAATCCCGCCGTAAGTGTTCCACTGTATTTGCCAAGTCTTTCGACAATGTATGCTGATTGCTGAGGCACAATGATGATAATTTTTGAAAGAACAAACAGCCCAAAAGCCGCCAAAACCACGAGTGTTATAATCGTACCCATTTTATCTCCTCATCTAATCATTTATCTATACCACAACAATATTTAGAACGAGACCTTCCGCCACCAAAACTTTGCACGCTTGGCCATTGGTCATTTCTTTATCACTCATATTTCGAGCTTTCCAGGTCGTCCCTCGACATTCAACATTCCCCAGAGCACCAGGCAAAATATTTTCTCGGCATGTCGCTATCTCACCCGATAAATCGTCCTTGAAATCTTTCTGGGTGCGGCCTTTAAGCCGTGACATGAGCTTCTTTCTAAACAAGATGATCAATACGAAAGCAAAGACCGTAAAACACAACCACTGGCTCCACTCACTTTGCAAGAAACCCAGGCGAACAATCAAACCAACCAGAATGCCACTAAACCCTGAAAAAAACAGAAAAAATCCCGATATCAATCCGACTTCGAGGAAGAGTAACACAAGCCCCAAAATGATCCAAGTCCACCAAGTCATTTTCAAAAAGTACTCTAATTTGGGAACAGAGACAAAACATTTAGCTTTTCAGTGAAGGTCGTAATAGTATGCTGTTGTCATGAAAAAAATGCTGACATTTAGTATGATAGGACTGATTTTAGGTAATCTGTTAACAAGCTGGTTTGGACCACGCTTTCTGACATGGTGGTTTGATCCTCCGGCCCAAATGGGTTTTAATTGCACAGATCCCATTAGATGGGCGCTTCATAGATTGGTTACAGTTCAAATTATAGGATCCGTTATTGGTTTGATCTTGGGTCTAGTTTTATCGTTCGTATTTTACAAATCTAAACCCCAAAAACGTATCTTTGTTGAAGCAGATCAAACCAAGTAAATTTAAGAAATCACTCTAGGGCACCTCTATTTCAAATGCTTCTTCATGAATTGAAAAAGATCTGTGTTTTCCATCGTACCATGCACCTCTGAAGCACCTTGACCGATCGCAAAGAGTGAAACATCAATACCCGTATGATAGGCAGAGTGACTGTCTTTTTCGGGAGGAAGCAGTAGTGCGCCACGAGGTGAAGCTTTAGCTAGAGGACCTGAAGCATATGTTGTGTGAGGGTACTTTGCAACGTCAACGTCACGCGAAGGATAACCGTTAATGCTAAGACCTCCCGTTTCATGATCTGCAGTCACTAAAATCAGAGTATTTTTCATGGCTCCCGACTTATTAAGCCGCTCCAGCGTCATACCTATCGTTACATCAAATTGTCGTGCCTCATAGAGAGCCTCTTCAGTAAGATTACCATGAAGTGCATGATCTATGCGCCCACCTTCTACCATCAAAAAGAAACCCTTCTTATTTTTTCTAAGAGATTCAATAGCGAAGAGTGTCATTTCGAGAAGATCCGGCTCATGACCATTTTGATCGCGTTTAAGCTCATACGATAAGTGCTTGTCAGCAAATAGACCCACGACTTTTTTTACTTTGTCTGGTGTTAGACTTTGTTTTCGAAGATCCTCTTTAGTTAACTTTAGGTCAATTGATGAATTTTGCTTAAGGGCATCTATATCAAAGTATTTTTTGCCTCCTCCTAAAAATACGTCAAATGAGGAAGCTAGTAATTGAGATGCAATGGTCGGCGTGAGATCTCGATGATGGACTTTCGCATAGAAGCCCGCTGGCGTCGCGTGAGTAATTTCGGTAGTGGTCACAAGCCCTACAGATTTTCCCTTTTCTTTAGCTATTTCAGCAATGCATTTTAAAGTCTTCCCATCTTTTTGACCGGCCACAGCTGTTCCGTCTTGACCAAGAACACCATTTTCAACTTTCTCTCCACAAGCTATGGCCGTCGCTGCAGCAGCAGAATCCGTCACAATTGAATCCTTCGAATAGGTCTTAACGATTGCCGTATATGGCAACGTATCGATATACATTTTCCGATCGGGTCGATAGTGCTTAATTCTTGTCGCCGTTACGATGCCTTGCCCCATTCCATCGCCAATAAACAAAATAATATTCTTTGCTGCAAACACGGTTGGCACACAAAAGAACAGGACAAAACCAGAAAGAATGCGTATGTATTTCATGCAAGAACTCTTATAAAATAAACGTCTATTTGAAAAGCATTATTAATCGGTCGTCAAATTCCAAAAAATTCGATAAGACTAATAGCCTATGAAGACAAAAAAATCAGTAGCCTTGGTGGGTATTGTTATGGGCAGCAAATCGGATTTGCCCATTATGAAGCACGCCAAACAATTATTACAAGAGTTCAAAGTACCTTTTGAAATCAATATTGTGTCGGCTCATAGAACGCCATCAAAACTATACGATTATGCATCTTCGGCTGAATCACGTGGGCTTAAAGTTCTTATCGCCGGAGCTGGTGGAGCAGCTCACCTTCCAGGAATGATTGCTTCACTGACCAATTTGCCCGTTTTGGGAGTACCTATACCTCTTAAAGCACTTGAGGGTCTTGACTCATTGTTATCAATAGCACAAATGCCTGCGGGTATTCCTGTGGGAACTCTTGCTATCGGTGAAGCTGGCGCAAAAAATTCAGCTCTTTTGGCCATTAGCATTCTTGCACTAAATGACACTAAATTGTCTCTTAGATGGACAATCTACCGCAGAAAACAAACGCAAAAAATTTTAAAAATGAAGGTTTAGAGTGAGCCAAAACAAAACTATCTCATCACTTTTTCCTGGAGCAACCATTGGTATTTTAGGAGGCGGTCAACTCGGTCGAATGATTTCAATGGAAGCCAAAAGAATGGGATTTAACGTCCATATTTTTGATCCAACTCCCAACGGCCCCGCAGCGCAAGTTTCCGACAAAGAAACCAATGCTCCATTTGAAGATGCTAATGCCTTAAAGGCTTTTATGCGCCATATAGATGTATTGACATTTGAATTCGAAAATATTGCCACCCGCGCCCTAAGGCAGCTGAATTCGGATCATATGATATTCCCAAACCTGAATGCTCTGGAAATTTGCCAAAATCGAATATTGGAGAAAAACTTTATTTCAAGTCTTGGTATTCAAACAGCGCCCTACTCAGAAATTAAATCTGTCGAGGATCTTACAGCATTTCTAGATAACCATTCCAAAGCCATTATTAAAACAGCCACCCTTGGATACGACGGAAAGGGGCAAGCACAAATTGATAAAACCAACTTTAGCGATATTTGGTCACACTTTAATAAGAACCAGCCATGCATCGTCGAAGGATTTGTCGCATTTGACTTTGAAGCATCGGCCCTCTGCGCGAGAAATCATAGTGGTGAATTTAGAATGTTTCCAATTGCTCACAATATTCATAAAGATCATATCTTGGACATTACGATGGTTCCGGCACATATCGATGATAATATTATAAAAAACATTAAAACACTTTCAAAAGCAATCACATCCGGGTTGGATTATGTAGGTGTTCTTTGCATCGAACTTTTTATCAAAGGCAATGAGGTGTTTGTAAACGAACTTGCGCCAAGGCCACACAATTCGGGTCATTATTCTTTAGATTTTGCATACACAAGCCAATTTGAGCAACATGTGAGAGCAATTTGTAATTTACCTTTAGGTAACCCTAATCTCATACCGGGCGCGGCAGCCATGGCCAATCTACTTGGCGACCTTTGGCATCAACATTCTCTTGGATGTCCTAATTGGAAAGAAGCACTCAAAGTAAATGATTCAAAACTGCACTTATATGGCAAGAAGGAACCAAAACTAAAAAGAAAGATGGGTCATATAAGCGCATCGGCCTCTTCTACCATTCAAGCAAGGAAAATCGTAGAAGAGGCTCGAGACAATCTGTTAAAAAGTTAATCGTCTAAAAATCTCTGTCCATGACGGTTTTGCGACCATCACGTTTCGCATTTTCAATGGCTTGATTGCACAAGTCACGAACTCGATTGGAAAGCACTTCGAGTACGCTCCCCGACGTATTCATTTGAGACTGGTTCTTGATATAAGATTTAACTTTTGAGGCCACAATAAGAATTTCTTCATTCGACATACTAAAAATCTCCTTTCAATGAAACCATTTCATAGTAAATGGTCCCTTGGGTTTGTGTCTATTAATTTTTATTCAACCAAATTACAGCTGACTTAATATAAGATTTTCATAAGCTCTGGCAGTTGCGTCAAGGGTAAGATTTGGCTTTACATTTTCAATTTGTGCTCTTGCCTCTCGCCACAGCTTGGTACCAACCATGCTCTTTAGATAGTCAACGTCGTCACTGACAGATTTTTGGGTTAAGGGTGTATTCAGGTAGAAAGGATAACTATCTCCTAAAAGCTCGACACAACCGGGCTCTGGGCCGGTCAAAAATACCGCTCCAAGTGCACTCACATTAGAAAGTTTAATCACAGATTTTGTTGGATCAACTCTGGCTGAAAAATGGGCATTATAGTTTCTGATCTCTTCCCTCCAATTAATTTCTTTATCTTTAAACGATACATTGTTTAGATCTTTAATTTCACCCTTGATAAACTTAGACGACTCTGGTTCGCCGATATAAGCAAGTTTTAAAGAATCCTCTCCGGCTTGGTGGGGTTTTAAAAGTGGATCCGCATGATGATAAATCGTTTCGACTAAAACATGCTCCGGAAGAATCTTCCTCAAAACCTTTTTCATATGTTGACTTCCAGCAATAACTGCATGAACTTGAGAAGGCACGCCTCGAAGAGTTGAAAAAT
>JAGRAY010000124.1 GCA_020434375.1 Bdellovibrionales bacterium
AGTAAATTTTGGAAGTTGCCTACTGGCTCCGTCGCTACGCTCCAAGTCGCCATACGTCAATCTTCCAAAATTTAAGCGTATCAACTAAAACTTAGAATACTATAGCGTCCCCCGCTCAAACCTCTTCGCGGTTGGGAATTTCTCCAAAAGTACCCCGAAGCTGCAACTTTGGAAAGTAAAGTTGAAAAGGAAATACTTCGGGCGTCATTCCGGAGAAATTTATCTTTCGATGGATTCCAGTTTGCGAATTTGCTCAATCAACGATTGAAGGGCCTTTTGTCGGTGACTAATTTTATTTTTTTCTTCTGTGCTAAGCATGGCCACTGTTTTTTGTTTCTCTGGGATAAAAAAAATTGGATCGTAGCCAAAGCCCTGATCTCCGTCTGCTCGAGTATGAATATGTCCTTCGAGTACACCGTGGCCGTGGAGCAACGTATCTTTTGAGATGTAAAGAATCATATCACAGACGTATCTGGCTTTTCGTTTTTCGATAGGTATGTTTGTGAGCAGCTGCAAGGTCTTTTTGATGTTGTCTTGATCGGTTGCTTGATTTCCAGCAAAACGGGCCGAAAAAACCCCTGGCTTTCCTTTGAGGCAGTCGATTTCCAGACCCGAGTCGTCAGCGAGTGTGATGAGGCCCGTCAAAGCAGCGTAAGCCCTTGCTTTTAGTCGAGCGTTAGCTTGGAAGCTCCCACCTGTTTCATGCACAATTGGAAGTGGTTTAAACTCATCGAGTAATCTTAGTCGAATATGGGGGAGTTGATCTTGAAAAATACTTTTGATTTCGTTGATTTTTCCACGATTGGTTGTGCCAATCAATAGATTGTTCATTCACTCAAAACTTTTTGTTGGCCTTGAAAAATCTGATCAATGGTTTCCATCGCATTTTTAATCATGGACGACGCGTGTTCTGAAGAAAATGGTGCTCGTTCACTAGTGCCTTGCATTTCAACAATCTTTTTATTGTCTAAAAAGACGAAATTCATATCGACATCGCAGGTGGAATCCTCTTGGTAATCGAGATCTACCAAAACGGTATTATTTTTCATTCCGAGACTTATTCCGGCCACTGCATTTTTGACAGGAGAGTGAGCTAATTTACCCTTCTTTTGTAAACTTTTAACGGCAAGTACAAGCGAAACAAAGCCTGCATTGATTGAAGCCATGCGGGTTCCGCCATCGGCTTGCAGCACATCGCAATCGATAGTGATGGTTCTTTCACCTAAAAGTTTAAGGTCAATACAAGACCTGAGGGATCGACCAATAAGGCGTTGAATTTCTTGGGTTCGACCACTTTGCTTTCCTGATGTCGCTTCTCTTCTGGTACGTGTATGTGTTGACCTTGGGAGCATAGAATACTCAGCTGTAACCCATCCGGAACCTTGCTTGTCTAAAAAAGGTGGAACTCTGTCTTCAATGCTAGCGGTAGTCAATACCCAAGTATCACCCATTTTGATAAGACAAGAGCCTTCGGCATGTTTGGTAAAATGTGGAATAAATTCAATCGGACGCAGGGAGTGGTTATCTCTTTTATGACTTCTCATAAAAGGTGTTTAACGTAGTTTTCTAGGAAGTACAATCAGAAACATCCAGCAGCTAAAAAGCTGCTGGATGTTTTAAAAAATTATGATTTCTTTGATTTGTTGTCTGTTTTGACCAAATTTGCTTCAATGTCCAAAATAATATCAACTTCTTCACTGACGACAAGTCCTCCATTATCGAGCTTTTCGTTCCATTTGATATCAAAATCTTTTCGATTAATTGTTGTGCTTCCTGTAAAGGCGACTTTTTCGTTACCCCATGGATCTTTCGCTGCACCTTGGTATTCGATATCAAGGGTGACTGGTTTCGTGACTCCTTTGATAGTTAGATTTCCCTTAACTTTTCCTTTGCCTTTTTTTAGTTTTGCTTCCTTGGCGTCAAAGGTGATTTTAGGATGTTTCTCTGCACCAAAAAAATCTTCAGAGGCCAAATGTTTATCGCGTTTAGGTTCTTTGGTATCAATGCTCTTTGTCACGATCGTGGCTTTTGCGTTCTCAAGTACCTGTTTTTCTGGATTGAATTCAAGGGTGCCCTCAAATTGGCCAAAATTTCCACGAACCGTGGATATTGCCAAGTGCTTAACTTTGAAACCGATATTCGAATGAGAGGCGTCGATTTTGTATTGGGCGCCAAAGGCAGCTCCTGCAAATAAAAGCGTGCTGAGTGTGATACCTATTGGTTGGTTTTTCATGTTTAAAGTCCTCCTAAGGGGGTTATTTTTTAATTTAGATTTTGCACACTATACCCACGAACATCAGGAACCTCAAAAAATGACTTAGATGTCCCAATGCTTATATTTAGGCAGGTTTTATCAATAAGTTTACTGTAATATCAATAGGTTAAAAGTGTTTGTGTGGGCATTGGAATTGCTGTTCTAATAGATCGTAGTAATGAAATACAGCTTGAAAATTTTAATCAGCATTTTTCTCATCATGAGTTCTATGGCGTTGGCTCAGACGGGCCTACCAAAAGGGGGCAAGGTCAGTCTTGATTTTCACGATGTGGAGATCAAAGACGTGATTTTAGCAATAGCAGAAATCACAGGTAAAAACTTTATTGTGGATGAAAAAGTAAGAGGCAAGCTTTCTATTATTTCTTCAACGCCTGTAGGTATTGAAGATGCCTATCAAGTGTTTCTCACAGCACTTCAAACCAAGGGATTTACCACGGAAGAAGTCGGATCAGTGACCAAAATCATTTCGATTGACGATGCAAATCGATCCGGTGTGCCGCCCATTGGTCCGGAAGGTGAGATTCCCGGCAATAGTGGTCAGATCATCACAAAAATTCTGCCTCTAAAATTTATTGATGCCAATCAAATTCAACAGGCTCTTCGGTATATGGTGTCAAGAGCTGGCTCTATTGTTGGTTATGGACCAACGAATTCTTTGATTATTACTGATAGCGTATCTAATATTCTTCGTCTGGAAAAAATTATTAGTAAACTAGATAAACAAACTTTTGAAAACTCGGTCGAAGTTATTCCTATTAAACATGCACAAGCTGATGACGTCGCTCAAAAACTCCTGACTATTTTTGAAGAAGAACAAAACAAAGCGGGTAAAAGTCGTACACGAAGAGATAATATTGAAGGGGGCGTGCCTGTCACAAGTATCATGCCTGATACACGGAGCAATTCCCTCATTGTGATGGCGACGCGAAAAGGTATCGAAAAGATATTAGATCTACTGGCTGAATTAGACCGACCACTAACAGGAAAAAGCAAAAGCGGTATTCACTTTGTAAAGCTTAAACACGCAAAAGCTGATGAACTTGCAGAAACCTTATCTTCATTGCTAAGCGGATCAAGTGGATCCACTAAAAAAAGTAAAAGTTCAAACAAATCTTCCTCGCAGGATCGTTCGAGTTCTTCTTCGGCTTCCTCCACATCTTCTTCGGCTGGAAGAGGTTCTTCCTCAAGAGCTAATGGGCCATCTTCGGAGAGTTCTGTGTCGGCAAAATCTGATGCACAAGATAGTTTGCTATCAGGAATTTTCCAGGGTGAGGTTCGGGTTGTCTCGGACGCAAATACAAACTCTTTGATTGTTACTGCTGCACCTAACGATTATGAAGCGCTATTCCCTATTATTGAAAAATTAGATTCACGCCGGGCACAGGTTTTAGTGGAATCTCTGATTATGGAAGTTAGTTTAAACAAAGATGCGCAAGTTGGACTTTCCTTGCACGGTGGTGGTGGGGCCGCAGGTTTGGCAGGTATCGCAGCCACAGGACTCACGCCTATCGCTCCTTTAGGCATTGAGAATGCAATTAAAGGCCTTGCAGGAAGTATGGGTGGGCTAGTTTTGGGTGCGGCTACAGAAAAGAGCATTACGCTTCCGGGAACCAAAATGCGTTTGCCCATTAGTGGAGCAACATTTAAAGCTCTCCAAGAAAACAAGTATATTAATGTTTTATCATCTCCTAATATTCTGACCACAGACAATCGAACAGCTGAAATTGCAATCGGAAAAAAGGTACCTATTACAAGCACATCAATTAATTTAACGGGCGATGCAACGCCAGTTAGCCAAACGACAAGAGAACCTGTGGAACTTAGATTAACAGTCACGCCACAGATCAACGATGGTGACGAAGTAACACTTGAGGTTGAGCAACTTATCCAAGAGATTGATGAGTCTGAGCAACAAAACACTGGAGGAAATCCTACAACCAGTGAACGAAGAACTCTTACTACGATTGTTGCAAATAATGGACAGACTGTTGTCATTGGGGGTCTTATCAAAGATAAAGATGAAAAAAGAGTTACCAAGGTTCCCTTGCTTGGCGATATTCCTCTTGTTGGATATCTGTTTCGTGACAATAAGCGCGTGAAAGAAAAAACAAACCTTCTTTTGTTTCTTACGCCACATATTATTAGGGATCCCGCTGACATGACACGAGTCTCTGTGATGAGGAATGACCAAAGACGTGCATTTAATAAGTCAAACAATATTCCTGAGAACCATGCCATTTATGATTACGAACTCGACAAAGGCTTAAACATGGCGCCCCCAGCTTCGGCTCTGGCACCTAAAAAACCTACGAAGCGTTTTGATTATGAAAACTATACTATTGAAAACGCCAAAAACGACGAAGGTGAAGAACAACTTACGCGAAGACGAGAAGAAAAAAAGCCCAATGAATCTGTAGAAAGTGCGCGTGTTCAAGAAAGTAAAAGAGATACAAATACGTCGGACTCTGGCAATCCTTTTGCTGAAATTCGGCCGCCAAGTAGCACCGCCAATTAGTGAGTTTCAAAATGGTCGAGCTTTAAAAGTTTTCGAACCTCACCAACGAGATAAAATGAACCAACACATATTACCTTATGATCAATGTCAAAGCTTCGATTTAAGGCGACTTGAATGTTTTTGTAAGACTCATGAGGGTAGGGTATGCGTTCTTTCACATCATTTAAATTCCAGCTTCTCTCTGATAAGGGTTTTGTTAGAATAAATAGTCTACAAATAGGTTTCAATGTGGAAAGAACACCCAGCCAATCTTTGTCGTTCAACATGCCAATCACAATAGGCCAAGTTGTTTCTGGGTAAGTTTTAGAAAAATAATCTACCAAGGTTTCTGCGGCTCCAGGATTGTGGCAGATATCTAACCATATTTTGTGATTATTTTTTGTACAAACTTCAAGGCGTCCCGCCAATTTAGCTTCTCGTAATCCCCGTATCAAAGTGGCACGATTGACAGTAAATTGGTTTAAGTGTTTAGAGAAAAACTGAATAGCAGCCGCCGCATTTTGCAATTGAAACTGCCCCTTAAGACCCAATTTAATGTCAGTTAGGGTGAAGTTGGAATCTTGATAAGTTAATTGTTGGTTTTTGGTGCTTACGATGTAGTCTCGATTTTGCATTGAAAGCTTTGCTTGAATTCGCTCGGCATATTGAGTTAACACTCCCA
>JAGRAY010000125.1 GCA_020434375.1 Bdellovibrionales bacterium
TTAAGAGATATCTTTACCATGGGAGCGCGGCCTATCGCAGTTTTGGATTCCTTGCATTTTGGGAATCCCAAACATGAGAAAACTTCATTCCTTTTTCATGGCGTTGTCGGAGGAATATCAGGTTACGGAAATTGTATGGGCATTCCGACCGTTGGTGGAGAAATTGTTTTCGATGATGCTTATAATGGTAACAATCTGGTCAATGCGATGGCGGTAGGTCTTGTAAAAAAAGAAGCCATTTTTAAGGGAATAGCCAAAGGCAAAGGTAATGCTGTATTGTATCTGGGGTCAGCTACTGGCCGAGATGGTATTCATGGCGCATCAATGGCATCTCAGGATTTTGGCGCGGGCAATGAAGAAAGAAGACCTACGGTACAGGTCGGCGATCCTTTCGCAGAAAAATTAGTGATGGAGGCTTGTCTTGAAATCATGGATCAAAAGCTGGTCGTTGGAATTCAAGATATGGGCGCTGCCGGAATCACCTGCTCAACTTTTGAAATGGCTTCTCGAGGCGGAACAGGCATGAAAATTGACTTAGACGAAGTTCCTCTTCGTGACTCTACTTTGTCTGCGTATGAAATCTTTCTTTCTGAATCTCAGGAACGTATGTTGCTTGTCGCAGAACCGTCAAATATCCAAGCCATCACAGAAATTGCTAAAAAATGGGAAATTGACTGCGTTCAAATTGGTACGGTTACAGACACGGGTCGAATTCAAGCCTTTTATAAAAATGAGCAGGTTATTGATCTTCCAGTTTCTCCTATTACGGATGATGCTCCTATTTATGAGCGACCTTGGGTAGCGCCTAAAATTTTTGATCGAAGTTTAGATGCATCAGAACTAAAAATGAGCGTCGATGACGAATTGATCGAAATATTTTTGTCATTGCCGAATCTCTGTTCACGAAAACCGGTGTTTGAACAATACGACTTTTCGGTTGGGTCGGATACGATGATTGGCCCCGGATCAGATGCCGCTGTATTGCGAATAAAGGGACGTCACATAGGTCTCGCGTTTTCGGTGGATAGTTTGGCGCACTATTGTTTGGCAAACCCCTACCAAGGTGCTCTCCATACGATTGCTGAATCTATTCGAAACTTGGCGTGTACAGGTGCAAAGGCTGTCGCCATGACCAATTGCCTCAACTTTGGAAATCCAGAAAAACCAGAAATCATGGGACAGTTTAAAGAAGTGACTCGTGGATTAACTGATGCTTGTCGATTTTTTGAAACACCTGTCACTGGGGGCAATGTCAGCCTGTATAATCAGACTGAAGCTGCTTCAATTCTTCCAACACCAACGATTGGAATGGTGGGTCTTTTGGAAGACTACAATCAGGTCATGTCCTCAAAGTTCCGGGACGAGGGTGATTTGGTTTATGTTTTGGGTTCGATCGAAAACAATATTTATCAAAGTGAATTCGCTCGATCGATAATGGGTGAAAAGGAGCTTGCTTGTCCGCCAATTTCCCTAGAAAGTGAACGACAGTTACAAAAACTTTTGCTTGAACTTTCTTCAGTGCAACTGTTGCAATCGGCTCATGATTGTTCGGTTGGAGGATTGGTAACGACATTGCTCGAGTCCTGTGTTGATGACCTGAAAAAGACGCTTGGCGTAAATATCAATCTACCAGAAACGATATCTCCCATCCCATTTCTTTTCGGAGAATATGCTTCGCGAGTGCTGGTTTCTTTTAAGGAGAATCACAGAGATCAGATTCTGAAAATATTTAAAGCGAACGGCGTGAACTATCAAGCAATAGGCGTTGTAGGAGGTACATCTTTGAAGATCAAAAACATATGCGATCTTCCACTTAAAATGTTGACTCAGGCGCGCGAGCGTTTTTTGAAGGAGCTCTAAGTAATGTGTGGAATTGTTGGTGTCGTTGGTCACCCCGAAGCCTCAAATCTGTCTTATTTAGGATTATATGCGCTTCAACATCGTGGACAGGAATCTGCCGGAATTGTATCGACAGATGGTGATCGACTTTTTAAGATTCGGAAAAAAACACTCGTAGTAGATGCTTTCACAAATGATTCTTTTAAGTTTTTGAAAGGGTCTTCTGCCATTGGGCACGTTAGATATTCAACAACGGGTCAGAATGCTTTAAAAAATGTTCAGCCCATGATTGCGACAGGAGGCTTTGGCAATGTCGCCGTCGCTCATAACGGAAATATTACAAACTTTAGAGATCTAAAGCAGATCATGGAGGATCAAGGAGCTCTTTTTCAATCGACGGCAGACACAGAAATTATTTTGCATTTGCTGGCACGTGAACCTGTTTCAGATCTTAAAGATAAGATTAGCCAAACCATGGCAAAGTTGGATGGTGCGTTCTCTTTGCTGTTTTTAACTCCCAACGAAATGATTGCTGTTCGAGATCCTTGGGGTTTTAGACCACTAAGCTTGGGTCGCCTTGAAAATGGCGGATTCGCTGTTGCATCAGAAACGTGCGCTTTTGACCTTATCGGTGCGCGTTTCGAACGAGATATCGAACCAGGAGAAATTTTGGTGATTGCTCATAATGGCACTCTTAAATCGACTCGAATCAATAGAAAGGCGAGCGAGGCTAAGTGTGTATTTGAGCATGTATATTTTTCCAGACCTGATTCATTTGTTTTTGGCAAAAGTGTTTATCAGTCGAGAAAAGAACTGGGTTTTCAGTTAGCGAAGGAACATCCCATAAAGCCTGATATCGTAATACCCGTGCCAGACTCTGGTGTTATTTCTGCGATGGGTTATGCTGAGGCCATGAACGTACCCATGCAAATGGGATTAATTCGAAATCACTACGTTGGTAGAACATTTATAGAACCTAAACAAAGTATTCGAGGTTTTGGGGTTAAAGTAAAATTGAATCCCGTAAAATCTATATTAGAGGGCAAAAAAGTAGTTATCGTTGACGACTCTATTGTTAGAGGAACGACCAGCCAAAAAATAGTAAAAATGGTTCGCGACACAGGAGCCAAGGAAATAGCTTTACTGATCACTTCGCCACCATTTCTAAGTCCTTGTGTGTATGGCATAGATACACCATCGAAGGAGGAGCTTTTAGCATCTCAGTTTAATGTGGAACAGATGCGAGAAAAAATCAAAGCTGACTATCTAGGCTTTTTGAGTGTTGAGGGTATGTATAAAACATTAAATTTTGAGCGATCTTTGTTTTGTGACGCCTGTTTTTCAGGAACATATCCTACTTCGGTGGATTTGAATTCGTTGTAGCTTTTTCGTTTTTTTCGTCGTTTTCTGTCGCGTCTTCCAAGACAGGAAACCCATACTGTGCTTTAGGAGTAATTTGCAACGGAGGCGATTCAACGCTGCGGGGTTGTTCTTCTTGGCTTGGTTTGGCACGAAGATCTTCTAGTCCAGGGATAAGAATGATTTCTCTATAATTTAAAAACAAAAGTCCAGCGGCTACAATGACAATGAGAGATAATGGCATCAATAATCCGTCAAGCTTTCCCTCTGGAGGGGAAGCCTCCGGATAGGACAAAAGGTCCGCACTAGTTAAGCTTCCCTGTGTATCATTAAGTTTGCCGGTATCAGGGTCATCATTTAAATTTTTACGATGTGCAGAGACCGACATAGGTGTTTCTGTCGACGGAGGATGAAGCTCCTTATCGCGAAGCAAAGTATCAAAACTTTCAGATGAAAGAAGGTCTGGGTTTCGGTGTTGTTCATCAATTGCAAGGGTTTCTTCTTGGCTCGGTGCTTGAGAATAGGTGAGGTTGGGTTGGCTCTCTGTCATCGGCGTATTAACCTGATAGGCTCCGTCTTGCTCTGCTACTCTTTCGATAATAGGAGCCGCTGCCTTTTTGATAGATCTCTTCAAAAGAATAAACGTCAAACACTTAGGACACGTAATTTTGATACCAGACGGTGTAATCAGATCCATATCAAACTGGTAAAGGGAATTACATGTCCCGCATTCGTAAGTGACCAACATGCTCAGTATCATATCAAAATCTCGATAAAACTGCCTAGAATTACGCTAGATTTGGCGTTTTAAGGCGACGACGGATTAATGTTTTTGATAATTTCTACAGAAGTGTTTCGATCATTTTGAATCGCTTCCCGAAATGCACTTTCAAATAGCTGTTGATCATGGATATAAGGCAAAAGATCCCCAGATACATGATCGTCTGGATTTCGCAGTGACATTGTAATTCTGCCCTTGGTTTCAGCGTGACGTATGAGCGCAGCTTCGATAGGTCTCACCATCAGTGTAAGACTTGAGTAAGTTTCCATATCAGTCTGCCTAAAGGCACCCACGCGAAGCACGGTTACATTTTGAAGAAGCGTTATGGTGTTTGAATTCGTGGCAGTCTCTGTAGCAAGTGTGACCAAAAGGTCGACTCGGTCACCATGTTGAACTTGAAAACCCACAGCCGAAGTTTCGTTGACTTCTAGGGTAACTCCGCGAAACCCTTTGGTTATTTTCTCAGATGGCGTTCCTCCGTGGAAGCCGCGATGAAAGCTAGTCCAAAGTAAAAGCTCTCCTTCCAAAACTGGTTTCAAGGGAGTTTTTCCGATGACATTGCTCACTTCATCAACGGTAATTGCACCAAGTGGTATAAGTTTTTTTACAATGTTTTGAGTCGAAATATCATTTTCAGTCAAGGGCTGATCTTGTGGAAGATCGTGGGCAGCGACAATGATCGATATCACCTCATATTCACGCTCTACATTTTCAAAATAATCGTGCATACCTTTGTAAATCATAAATGTGCCAAGCATCGCTAAGCCAATAGGCCAAAGTCCGTGTCGTGATTTTAGCCAGACCACAATAAGATTGAGTTTATTGATGATAAGTTGAATCATGGTTTAAAATGGAAGTGGAATAACCCCTAAAGCTTCTATCAACTCTGGGTAAGCTAGTAACTGTAGAGGTAATATTTTAAAACCAGCTGCGACCATGGATTCCTGCCAAAGAGCATGTTTCAATAACCAACGATTGTTAAATGAGTGTCCCGAGTGCAGAAAATGAGTTGAAAGTGAGAGCTCGTGACGCTCAATTTTTGCTTTCGTAGTAAAGACCTGTTCGTGACTGCAATTTTTGTACAACATTATTGCAAACGATTTGGCTGTTTTTACATTGAGATCCGTTGAAGAAAGTTCCTTCAAACATCTTTGCCGGCTGCTTTCTTGCCATTTGATATTCTTAGAGCGTGTTGTAGTTTGAAAACCTCTATGCCAAGCAATTTTTTCAATTTGAATTTTCTTCTTAATGAGCAGTGTTATCGATAATATCAAGCTCATGAAAATAACTACGAGAGGAAGAATCACCCACAACTCTACAACACCTCTGTGAGGCTTGACAATGCGCTTAGTGTGCTTCACTAAAATCCCGTAGGTTGGGTGCAATCATCAATTTCCGCCGAGCTTTGGTAGCGATTTTGGGCCAAAGTACTTTATAGCTAGAAC
>JAGRAY010000126.1 GCA_020434375.1 Bdellovibrionales bacterium
CAATCGTTTTTCCTTCGTCAGTTGCCGTCAACTCACCGCAATGATGAGATCGAATTAACTTACTTTCCATCAATTTCTCCTAAAATGAACGAAACCAACTTTGTCTGTTCTATTTCTTGTTGCCCATGTGTTGTCATATTTTTTAGTGTTGCACTTTTGTTTTTGACCTCGTTTTCTCCCAGCAATATAACGTAACGAGCGCTCATCTTGTTGGCCTGTCTCATTCCTGCCTTTATACTTTTTGTTCCGACAAGAGACGCGATGGATATCTGCCTATCTTTGGGTAATTCCGATCTAAGCTTTTGGGCCAATAAGCTCGCCTTGCTTTCATACTCTCCTTGCAGTGGTAAAATACATATTTGTATTGGCTTGTGGTCCGAAATATTTGTTGCACTTAGAAGAAGTCTTTCCATGCCCAGAGCAAATCCAACAGCTGGTGTTGGTTCTCCTCCACACTGTTCCACCAAAAGATCGTAACGACCTCCCGCACCCACCGCGTTCTGAGAACCAAGGCCCCCTGCTGTCATTTCGAAAGCGGTTCTTGTGTAATAATCTAATCCTCTCACGATTTGTTTATTAAGTACGTAAGGAATTTTTAGTAGATCGAGCTGTTTTGTAAGTATCTCGAAATGACTCAGACAATCTTTACACAAATGATCAAAAATGAGTGGCGCTGCCAGAATAACTTCCTGACAAGTGGAATTCTTACAGTCAAACACTCGCATAGGATTCGTTGTAATTCTCTTTTGGCAAGTTTCACATAAGGCCTCTTGGTGCGTTACTAAAAATTGGCTCAATAAATTTTGATAAGGCGTTCTGCATACGTAGTCACCCACACTATTGATTTGTAAGATGGGTGATTCAAGTTTGAAATGCAAACCAATGTCATACAGAATATTGATTACTTCGGCATCAACTTCGGAATTAGATTTTCCAAGGGCTTCGATGCCAACTTGAAAAAATTGACGATACCGGCCTTTTTGAGGGCGCTCATGTCGAAACATAGGTCCCATATAATAGAGCCTCACAAGCGACGCGGAATGCCCCAAGTGATGTTGATTATATGCTCGCACGACCGATGCGGTCCCTTCCGGTCGCAAAGAAATAGAATCACCATTTCGATCAACAAATGTGTACATTTCTTTTTCGACGATATCTGTGCCCGTGCCAACAGACCTTGAAAAAAGATCTGTTGATTCCAAAAGAGGCGTTCGAATCTCTTCATATGAATAGAGCGTAAATAGATTTTTGAGGGTACTTTCAACTTCATGCCACCTGTGGATGTCCTTGGGAAGGATATCTGGCATGCCTTTTAAAGATTGAATCATAGAATCGTTTTATTATCTAAAGGCGAGGCAGGCAAGTTTACTTGATCGACGATATCCACAGCCTAATCGCTACCACGATCAATAACACTGAAAAAGCTCTTTGTAGCCAATTTGCTGGAATGTATGCTACTAATCGAGCTCCAAGATAGGTTCCAAAAAAGATTCCTATCGCAATAAATAAGGCAAACTTAAGATGATGAATTTGAATAAATCCAGATCTAAAATACTGGTAAACGCCTAAAATTCCAACAGGCAGAAGTAAGGAGGTTAGTGATAGGCCGCTGGCTGTAATCGGATTGGTTTTGAATAATATAATGAGCATGGGCACTAAAATAATGCCTCCTCCCACACCAAATATGCCCGACAAGATTCCCGTCGCAATACCCGCAAGCATATAAGTCAATAGTGTTGAGGATAGAAAACTCACTTCGAGGAATTCTATCATGAGAAGTCATAAATTTCCATGGCGTCATAGCCGGGGAAATCGTCGAAGGTGAAGCCTTTTGAGAAGGCAAGCCTAGCGAGTAGGCATTCTACTTAGAAATATCTCTTGTATTTTTTTTTTAATCTCTAGCATAGCTGCTCTGCAGCCCAACGCGTGCATGGAAGTCATTTGAACGTCTTGTAGTCCACAGGGTGTAATATAGCCAAAATGGCTCAAATTTGTAGATACATTCAAGGCCATACCATGAATAGAGACATGCCGACTCACGTGGATTCCTATCGAGGCAATCTTTTCGACCCCCACCCACACTCCGATAAGGTCGTCCCGCTTGTAAGCCTGAATCTGATATTGTGCCAGTAGGTCTATCACAATATCTTCAAGGCAATGAACATAGTCTTTGACACCCAAATGATACAGGCGAAGATCGATCACCGGATACACAACCAACTGACCAGGACCATGATAGGTTACTTTTCCACCACGATTGGTTTCGACCACATCAAAACCGTTATTTTTGAGCCATTGGCGAGAAGACTCAATATTTGAACCATCTTCTCCTCTGCCAAGCGTCATGGTTGGCGGGTGTTCGACAAAGAATACAACGCTATCGGCACGCCCCCCTTGTATGTTCTGGCGGGTACTTTCCTGGAGTTGCCAAGTTTTTTCGTACGATAGCTCGCCTAAGTCTTTGAAAATCATAAAATCAAAGTGTTCATACCGTATTCCCCTAGAAATCAAAACTTGATTTCTAGTACTTTTGGTCCAAAATAGATCCTATGAAAAAACTATCCATCTCTTTTTTGTCGCTTATGTTTATGTCAGCATCATTTTGGACACCTAGCAGCTTTGCCGGTTGCAAAAACGCGGGACACACTTGCTGTCAGTCATCGTGTCAACACAGCTGCTCAAAAGGTGACTCTATGGGCATGGACACCCACGGGAATTATTTTTTGGATTTCGAGAAGGAATTGGAACTTACTGAAGCACAAGTATCCAAACTGAATCAATTAAGAAATGAGACACAAAAACAGCTCGAGAATCTAATGGCTAAAAAACATGCAGCTTGGGAAGATCTCACAAAAATTTCCCATGAAAATAATGTAAAAAAGAAGACCATTGACAAGGCTTCCGATAAATTTGGGTCTATTTATGGCGATATTGTTGCTCTCCAAACCCAAAGCATTCTAGATGCCAAAAAAATTCTGACCAAAGAGCAGCACAAAAAAATGTGGGATGCACATCATAAAAATATGGACCAAAAGAGCGAGACTGGTACTGAAGTATCCTGCCATTAACTAAGCTCATTTATATTACTGGGAAACCAGCGTGATCTTACCTAAGGGTTGGTGGATTGCTTGCCTTGCAGAAGAACTAAAATCTAGACCCCTTCGTGTCGTGTTACATGACATACCGATCGTTTTTTTCCGAAATAGTATGGGTAAGGCAAATGCCGTGTTGGATCGCTGTGCTCATAGAAATGCTCCATTGTCGGCAGGGCATCTTGAAAAGGATGTAATCACCTGTCCTTATCACGGTTGGAAATTTGATGGCCAAGGACGCTGCGTTGCGATCCCACATGCTTTAATATCTGATAATCAATTTCAAATTCCTGCATATACTGTCAAGGAAGAGCAAGGTTATCTATGGATAACTTCCTCTTCAAAAGAGGCAAGATTTCAATTTCCGAATCTCTCTGGTCATCAGCGCATCGACTATCACTTTTTTGTCAATGGAACATGGGATCAAGTGATTGAAAATCAACTCGACATGCTTCATACATCTGTTCTCCATGATGGATGGTTTAGAACAAAGCAGGGTTCGCAGACTATTACCGCTGAAGTGAGACCAAAAAAGGATTCTATGGAAGTTGAATATTTTGGGGAAAAAAGGCCTTCAGGGTTGTTCTCAAAAATTTTGTCCCCTACGTCGGGAGAGTTAAAACATATTGATCGATTATTTCTACCGTCGGTAACGCAAGTAGAATATGAGATTGGATCATTCCATTTGCTGATCACCACTTTTGTTAGCAAAGAAACAGAGTATAGAAGTCGATGTTTTACGCGAGCCTTCTATCGACTGTGGATTCCGAGGTGGGTTATCTATCCTTTTTTCATGCTTGGGATTAAAACGATCCTTCGACAAGATCAACAATTACTTGAAAAACAGAGTGAAACATTAAAGACGTTTAAACGACGTCATTTTGTTTCAACACCATTAGATTTTTATCAGCGGTTCATTCAAGAGAATATATTAATGCATCAATTGCCTACCCATTCGCCTCTAAAAAACGAAACGTATCAATTTAAAATTTAGACAGATTCTTTAGATTTGGTCTTATTGAAAATGCCTGTCTTAGACAGAATGATAATCAAAATATAAAAACCAAATAATGGTGCTGACATCATGAGCATGGTGGCAAAATCTGGCGTTGGCGTAATAACTGCTGATGCAACCAAAATTCCCACGATCACGCCTCTCCAATGCTGAGTAATCTGCTCAGTAGAAATAATTCCGAATGCAATAAAGTATATAACAATAAGCGGAGCCTCAAAAATTAGACCAAAGCCCAAAAGCATCCACGAAGCAAATTTGTAATACTCCTGCATTCCGATCATGATTTCGATGTGTTGGTTCTTTGTAATCCCTAAAAAGAACTCGAAACTTTTTGGAAAAACCAAAAAATAACCAAAAAATGCTCCACTCACAAAAAACAAAGTTGCCAAAATTACGAACGGAAGAACATGTTTTTTCTCATTTGATTTGAGTGCGGGACTTATGAAAATCCACAATTGAGCAAATAAATATGGAGAAGAAATAAATACTCCTCCGAGCAACCCTACTTTTAGATAAACAACAAAAGATTCTAAAACAGATTTAACTATCAAAAAAGGAGAGGAACCATAGACATTAAAATAAGCTTGATCGAATGGAACTCGAAGAATCTGGAATATTTCTTTTGAAAAGAAATATGCAACGGCAAAACCAAGTAAAAGTCCTATAAAGCTTCGAAAGACGCACCCGCGGAGTTCGCGCAAGTGCTCAAAAAAACTCATACGAGGGTCAATCTTCTTCATGAGATTCCGGAGTTAAAACATTATCTTTATTGTCGGCGTTGTTTTCTTTTGAGAAAGTCTGATCTGGATCTACTTTATGATTCTCTTCATTGGGATACTTCGTTATGATTTCCAGGTTCTTCACCTCGCGTCTTATAACTCCGGTAACCTCTTCTGAAACCATACGAATGCTCTTAACAAAATTGACAACCTTACGAACAATTTCTGGAAGTTTGTCGGGTCCATAGATTAAAAATACAACGACAACAATAAATACAACCTCGGAGGTTCCAATACCAAACATAAAATCATTTTACCTCGAAAATAGCTACTTGACTTTATTTTACAATAACGAGGAGCCCTCAAGTTGAGCAAAGTCCAAAGGCTTTCACCCAGCACGCAAACAATCTGATCGATGCCTGATTGACCAAAGTTT
>JAGRAY010000127.1 GCA_020434375.1 Bdellovibrionales bacterium
CTCCAGGCTTTCTTGAGCAAGCTCAGTGTATTCTCTAAGCGATGGCAAATCGGATAAATTCTTTAAATCGAAAAACGACAAGAACTCTTGGCTTGTTCCGTAAATTAAGGGATTCCCTGGCTCCTCTCTTTTGCCTAAAATTTTGATTAAATTTCGTTTCAGGAGAGTTCGAAGAATATGTTCGGAATACACGCCTCTTATTTCGTCAATCTCAGGCCTGGTAACTGGCTGTCGATAAGCTACAATTGCAAGAGTTTCAAGCGTTGCTTTTCCTAATCTAACAGGCTTAGCTTTATTAAGTTTAAAAAGCCAAGGTGCGTTTTCAGCCTTTGTTCGCAACTGATAGCCGTTCGACACTTCTGCCAGGTAAATACCTCTATCGTTAGTTTCAAGGTCTGTTTTTAGAGTTTGAATCGTTTGATCAATGTCACTTTTTTCGTATTCACTTAAAATCTCATGTAAGTTATCTGATGTTAAAGGTTTTTCAGAAACAAAGAGCAAGGATTCAAGAATTGATTTCAGCGACTGTTTTGTCATATTCATCTGTTCCGTCATAGGACCATTCTCCATATACATTAGGGGTGCCAATCAATTGAATTTCAGAAAATGTATCTGATTGATAAACTTTGATTGCACCTCTACGAATTAAATCGAGGAGAGCAAGAAAAGTCACAACGATACGTTTTCTCGAGCTCCTCTGGTTAAATAAATCAGCAAATTGAAGGCCACCCTCGGTGCTAGTCCTGATTTTGTTTACGATATCACTAACACAGTCCCTAATAGAAAGGGTTTCCATGGATACCTCGTGGGGCTTTTCAAGTGAAAGAGTTTTGAGAATTCCATGGAACGCATCTACCAGTTTAAAGATACTTATTTCAGCAAGTTCTCGCGGGGCATTTTTGATTAGATTATTTCGAAGATAAGCTTCTCGAATAAATACATCACGTCCCAAAATAAATCTTGAATTCAATGACTCGGCTGCATTTTTATATTTTTGATATTCTAAAAGGCGTTTGACGAGTTCTTCTCGAGGGTCCTTGCCTTCTTCTTCTGGATCATCTTCAGATGGTTCTGGAGGCAATAATAGTTTCGACTTAATATGAGCAAGGGTTGCAGCCATCACGAGGAAGTCACCTGCAATATCAAGGTTAAGTTCTTTCATGAGTTCGATGTATTGAAGATATTGTTCTGTGATAACGGCAATCTGAATATTATAGATATCCATCTTATTTTCTTTAATAAGATGAAGAAGTAGATCTAGAGGACCTTCAAATACACCCAACTTAATGAGATAAGGTGATATGCCAGGATCAGATTCAATCACGGATGACTGAGTCACAAGTGCATAGCCTTTCTCACATCTTCTAATGTTGACTGTGACTGTTCTCGAGTTTGCTTCGCCCCTTGGTCTAACACATCTTGAATGAAAGCGGGATCATTAGTAATTTGAATTCTTTTTTCTCTGATAGGCGCAAGCGTCTTCTCGAGATTTGGTAATAATATTTTTTTACAGTCAACACATCCAATAACTGCTGTTGTGCACCCGTTTCGTACATCTTTAATGGTTTCGTTCGACGAAAAAATCTGATGCAGTGGAAATAAATTGCACGTGTCAGGGTCGCCGGGGTCTTGCCGCCTTGCTCGCTTAGGATCGGTGACCATTCCTTGAATTTTTTTTTGAACGTCTTTGTCTGAGTCCGAAAGTAAAATAGAATTGTTGTAAGATTTTGACATTTTTCTTCCGTCAGTTCCCATAATCTTAGGAAAAGCTGTTAACAATGCTTTGGGCTCAGGGAAAGTTTTGCCATAAAGGTAATTAAAACGTCGGACGATTTCTCTTGTGATTTCAAGATGAGGAACTTGATCCTGCCCGACAGGCACACCTTCTGCTTTGACAATTAAGATGTCAGCTGCTTGCATCACGGGGTAACTAAAAAAGCCCAAGTTTGACAAGTCCTTTTCAGTGGTTTCATTTCGTAGTTCTTTATAGGTGGGGTTTCTTTCCAGCCAACCCATGGGTGTGATCATTCCCAACAGCAGAAATAACTCAGATTGTTCTTTGACGTGAGACTGCACGAAAATATGACACTTTTCTGGATCTAAGCCGGCTGCGAGCCAGTCGACGACCATGTCGTGAATATTACTCCTTAAGTGTTCCGTATGACTAAAGTCAGAAGTCAATGCATGCAAATCTGCAACGCAAAAATAACACTCATGATTTTTATTTTGTAGGTCGGTCCAATTTGAAAGAGCGCCCAAAAGGTGCCCAAGATGCAATTTACCAGTAGGGCGCATACCGCTAAAAATTTTCATATTTATGTAACCATTTGTATGAGAGCTTGGCTCATTTGATTTGCAGGTCTAAAGAGAAGCATATCCAAGATGCCGCTGTACAAAAGTAAAATTAAGACTAAAAAACCATATCTGCTGATTTGGTCAAGTGGTTCTCTAAGCGCTGGAACGAGACCATATAGTACGCGACCACCATCAAGTGGAGGAAAAGGAAGGAGGTTAAACATCCCTAAAAGAATATTGAGCTTTACCCCTATAAGAAGCATCATTTGAATTGGGCGCATAAAGTCAATATTCAGTTTCAATAGACCCAGTAGGAAGATTAAACCAGCAAAAACCAAAGCCAGAGCAAAATTTGAACCGGGTCCAGCTATGGCCACAAACATACCGTCTCTGAGAGGTTGTCGTAGGTTTCGTTCGTTTACGGGAACGGGTTTTGCCCATCCTATAAAAGCAAATCCGGTAAAAAAAGACATAATTGGGAAAAGAAGGGTTCCGAAGGGGTCAATATGAGCTGTCGGGTTAATGGTCATTCGACCTAATAGCCTCGCTGTAGAATCCCCATTTCGATTTGCAACCCAAGCATGTGCGCATTCGTGCACAGACAGAGAGAAGAGAAACGGAACCATCCAAATAAGAAGGTATTGTAATTTTTCCACGGATGTCTCCTACCCGAGCTAGGCACTAAAGTCAAAGTGAGATAAATCACTGCTTTCCTGAAAAATCAATTTGTATC
Organism: Bdellovibrionales bacterium; assembly: GCA_020434375.1. Taxonomy (GTDB): domain Bacteria; phylum Bdellovibrionota_G; class JALEGL01; order JALEGL01; family JAGRAY01; genus JAGRAY01. Next base: position 3,029 of record JAGRAY010000127.1, read on the forward strand.
GATCTATGTTATGTTAGGACGTTGTTTACAACAGCTAAATTTAGAAATTGAGGCAGCGGGTGTTTCCCAGCTGAGAATGTTTCGTTATCAATATTAAATATTTGAATGGCTTCCGCTACTGTAAAACGAGTAGGGAGATTCTTAAGGGTTTGAAAAAATTCAAAAAGCTCATCTGAATAGGGTAAACGCAATGGGGGACAGTTAAGTCCAACAACAAGTTCTTTTGTGGCATGGTCAATGGCGTAGGCTAAAAACAGCGCAATATCTCCTTCTAAGGTTGTTGTGGCAGATAGCTGTCGTTTTTTTGCTTGAGTAGGTAGAGGGTCGATTCCAAGAGTTGCTGCTGCTTCAACAAGGCTGTTTATCCATTTTTTAGCCATATCAGAACCAAGTTCAAAACCACCAATCGCTGAACATAGAATCTCTATTGTGTTATCAATGTAGTTTTGTAAAAGATCCTTATTTAAGGGACCAATTTTCGTTTTAACAAGTTCAAATTCCATTGTATCAATAGGTATTTGAAATAACTCGCTGACCAATAAACCCAAAGAGGCTTGAGTTCTGATGGGAATATGAAGAGAGGCCGCAAAGTTTTCTGTTTGCCCCGTATGCCACATTGACGAAGGCCAATAGAGTAAATCGCCGTACCCCATGGTAATAGTTTGATCAGGCGGTTTATCAATGTCGTGAGAGATCGTTTCTGCTCGATCTAAATACCTACTAAGTTGGGTGGATTTGTTTTGACACAGGTGAACTAAAGTTTCGTATTTCCACAAATGGAGTCTCTTGATTCCACAAATTGGAAATGCAATGACACCAGTACTATCTTTATGAACACCAAAGGGTGTTTTTTGATAGTCGCCCAAAAAAATATGGGATGAAACATATAGTGGAGACCCATGCGTTTGAACAAATGGAGTCATCCAGTGAGCCAAAGCTTTCCAGGTTATGGTTGATTCTGCTTGAAATCTTCGGATCATCATGCCCCAGTCCATACCATCAGTTTTGGTCGCAATACGTTCCAGCCATGATGTTTGGGTGTCGTTTTCAAAAGGCAAAAGTGAAAGGGCATCTTCGTTTTTTACTGCTGTTCCTTTTACGTAGATGGAGTTGTAGATTGGGAAATTACCTTTTGTTCTGTAACCTTGAGAAAGGTTGCAGAGAGTCGAAAAGAAATTTTGCTCTTTGAGTCCAAATGGAGACTGCTGGTTTTGCAAGTAAATATATCGACGATCAACTTGAGAACTTAGTTCTTTTGGCCATAGTGCATCATGGCCATTTGGATTTCCAGACTGCTTCACATAGAACATTTTATCATAGTTGCCACGATACAACATAGAGGTAATAGCTCGCGTTTCAAAGTTTCGATTTTTTAGCTCGTGGATGGTGACGGTTGTACTCTTGGTGAAGATGACGTTTTGAGACATGCGTATAAATCTGAGTGGTCGAAAGACTTTCATGGCCCAACATCATTTGAATCGATCTCAAATCTGCACCTGATTCTAGCAAATGCGTCGCAAAAGAGTGTCGAAGCATATGAGGCGAAGCACGTTTTATACCTGCTAATGTCGATTGCTTTTTGACAATACTCCACACACCTTGTCTCGACAGTTTATTTCCATTGTGGTTTAAAAAAATCCAAGGTTTTAGTTGCTTTTTGCATAGTAGCGGTCTCGATTTTTCAAAATAATCCGTCAGGCAAGAAAGAGATTGGTCTCCAATGGGCACAAGTCTTTCTTTGGAGCGTTTGCCCATCACGCGAACGTAGGATTCTTCTATGTTTAAATCTATTATTTTTAAATTGATCAATTCTGAAGCCCGCACTCCTGAAGCATAAAATAGTTCTAGTAATGCACGATCCCTTAGGCCTAGGAGCGTTTTAGAACTAGGTATTTGAAGAAGGGTATCCATTTGTTTTTCTGAGAAGCTCCTGGGTAAAGCATAATCTGATTTCCGGTGGGCAATTTTTGCTGCTGGATTATTTTTTGTTAAAGCCTCGTCAAAGCAGTACTTAAAAAAAGAACGAAGTGCTGATAATTTTCTAAGAATAGTTCGAGCAGATAGCTTCTGACAACGCAAAAATGATATGAAGGTTTCAATATTTTTTAGACTCACGTCATCAGGAGAAAGTGCATTGATGTTTGTTTTACAAAAAATATGGAATTGTTCGATATCTCTCTGATAGGCCTCTAACGTATGTGGCGAAACATGC
>JAGRAY010000128.1 GCA_020434375.1 Bdellovibrionales bacterium
TACAATTAGTAAATAAGTTTAACGAACTAACAAAATACTCATCGGCAATTTTGAATAAAGACTCTAAAAAGGCCGTGTACTCAAGTCTTAACTATTTAAAACAAACTGCGAAGGAATTTGAAGAATTCGTCGCAACCTTACCCAAATCAACTAAAGAAGCTGAGACATACTACGGTAATTACCGTTTTCGTTTGGGGAAAGCGCTCGCACCTTCAAAAAAGCAGAAACGCTCACAACACAAACAAAAAAACGGCCTAGACTCATCCCGTAATAAATTTAAAGCCATCTCAAAGGTTAATTCAAAACTTTTTATCGTATTTATATTGTCTATATTGATCGCCATATTTATCAACATAGAAGAAATTGGTCATGCACTCTTTTTTTGGCGAGGTGATAATCTTGGAACACAACTTGGTGTGTATGAAGTTGCCATCGAAAACAATCGATGGGTCGGAACAACAAGACACACAACCTGGAAAGGCCTAAGACCTGATCACCGAGAAAAGTTAGGCGCTGAATTATTTGAACAAGTGAAAGAAAAGGGATTTTCTGGCTTAGTTATTTTAGACTCTGACGGTAAGATTTTGGCCGAATCGATTTATCTTGATAATGATCTAGTCTTTCGCATCGTTGATACAAAAGACTAATTTCTTTTCGACTCAATCGTTTTAGGAATATAAAAAAAATCATTTACAGTGTGTCCCTGCGCTGCTCGAGTGACGGAGCTTTTTGTCGGCCGATAAGCAATAGGCAACCCCACAGATGCTAGAACTTCTTCATCATTTGTAGAATCTCCTACAAAACACACCTCCTTCAAGTCGAGTTTGTTCTCTGAACAAACTTGCTTGACGACCTCGACTTTGTGATTGAAAGGCACCTTAACTTGATATGAACCGTCAAAAACACCATCTTTTATTCCTATCACATTTGAAACTTGAAAATCGAACCCATACGTTGCTAATATTTTTTGTGCAACATATGACAAACCACTCGACACGATACCAAGCTTATAGTGAGGTTTAAGAATTTCAACGCATTCTTGAAAGCCTCGGCTCGTTGGTGGCAACCCCGACAAAGGAAACAATACGGCCTCTGCCTTTGCAGTAGACTTGCCTTTCAAGTAATCAGCGCAACGTTTCCAAATAGACTCGTAGCTTTTTTCCCCCGAAAGATACTCTGCCACCCACTTTTCCATTTCTTCGAAAATACCGTAAGCCTGTCCGAGTGCGGCCCATGTGGAATATCCTTTTCTTAAGCCATACCGAAGGATAGTACCGTCCATATCAAACAAAACGGCCTTAATACTTTGGTTTTTTTTGTGCGGTCGGTTCAAAATATTTCTCAGTTTATAATGATTCTCTTTGAGTACGGCCAGAGCCTTCTCTTGATTGAGATTCAAAAAATCCATGGCGATAGCTGTTTTCACATTATGGCCGGCCTGTTTCAAAAGGATCTTTGAGTTTTCATAGTCACGCCCCGTAATATTTTCGACAATTCGAATAGCTCTGTCGAGCAATTTGACATTAGAAATAGCCAGATCCGCCATGAGGTTGCCGTATGTTTTTCCTAACTTTGTCATGACTCCAGTGGAAATAATATTTAAAACAAGCTTCGTTGCCGTTCCTGCTTTCAGACGCGTGGAGCCCGTGATAATTTCGGGTCCGGTTAAAAATGTTAATATAAGATCCACATGGGTGTACGTTTGAAGTACATTTGTAGCCGTTAAGAGAACCGTTTTGGCTCCTTTTTCTTTTGATTTTTTTAATGCTCCATGAACATAGGGCGTGGTAGAACTTGAAGACAAACCGATAATAACATCATTGGAATTTATCGAAATCGAATCAATATCTTGTTCACCATCGTTCATATTATCTTCTACATTCTCAATCGGATTTGTCACGGCTCGCTCTCCTCCAGCGATAATAGCTACGATAGGTGACGGATTTGTTCCAAACGTAGGTGGACACTCCGCTGCATCTAGAACACCCAGTCGACCGCTTGTTCCTGCTCCTACATAAATTAGTCTGCCACCAGACTCTATAGAAGCCACGGACCAATCGATGACTTTAGCGATTTTTTCTCTCTCGCTGCGCACAGCACCGAGAACATAAGCATCTTCGCGATTGAATAAATCAACAATCTCAAGACTGCTTAGCGTGTCTATGTTTTCGGAGTTAGGATTGTACTGCTCAGTAAGTAACAGTGTCTTCTCTTTAAGAGATTCAGGTTCCAAGCTTTTCATAAAAGCCTCATAGCTACATTGAAGTAGATTACAATGCCAATGCCATCAAGTAAGGAGGCCACAAAAGGTGACGACATGATAGCAGGATCAAAGCCCATTTTTTTGAATATAATCGGAAGAAGTGAACCAACAAGAGAACCCGTTAAAACAACTCCAACTAGAGCTACACCAATTGAAAGACTAATATTATAACCTGAGTCCCACATCATCGCTCGCACAAAACCAATGACACCCAAAAAAACTCCCAAGACAATACCCATGCCAGCTTCTCTTCTAAGCACCCGAATAAAGTCACGCATTTTAACGTCACCTACTGCGAGCGCTCGCGTAATAAGAGTTACAGATTGTGACCCTGCATTTCCGCCAGACGAAACAATTAAAGGAACAAAATAGATGAGAGTAAACGCGTTCTCAAGCGTTTCATGATAATGCCGAAGTGCCGTTCCTGTAAAAAATTCTCCGACAAAAAGTAACATTAGCCAAAGACCTCTCTTTTGGGCCAGCTTCCAAAAGCTAGCTTGAAAATAGGGTTCATCCAACGGCACAACAGCACCAAGCTGCTGAACATCTTCAGTTTGTTCTTCAACAGCAACATCAAAAGCGTCATCGTGAGTAACAATACCCACAAGTCTTTGGTCCCTATCTACAACGGGAATCGCAATAAAATCATACTTTCCGAATTTTTGGACAACTTCTTCCTGATCCATATCTACAGGGACTGAAATTGGATCTTTGGACATAATATTTTCAATTTTTTCGGTAGGCCTTGCCAAAACGAGTTCTCTTAGCGAAAGTGCCCCGATAAGGCGTCTCTCAGAATCAGTAATATAAATGTAGTAAATGGTCTCAGTATCAGGTGCACCTTTGCGAAGAAGGTCCAACGCTTCGGAAACATCAATGTGAGCCGGAAGATGAGCATACTCCGTGGTCATTAAGGCACCAGCGGTATTTTCACCATATCGAATCAGTTTCTTTACTTCGTCTCGTTCAGCTTGAGCCATAAGTGGAAGAAGCGACTCTATGGTTTGATCAGGTAACTTTTGAAGCAAATCTACACGATCATCTGGAGACAACTCTTCCAATATATTGACAGTCTCGATTCGACCTAAATGCTTGAGCACATCGGCCTGCATTTGAAGGTCAAGCTGTTCAAACACATCAATTCCTTTAGGAAACCGGAGTAAACGTATAACAGCCGCTACGCGTTCACTTGACAGGTTATGAACCAGCTCAGCAACATCACTGGGATGAAGATCTTCAAATACGGCTCGAAGACTTTGAAGATCACCTCGTTCAATTGCATCTGTGACCTCAGGTAAAAACAACTGTGAAATATGCATAAAATCATTTAAAGGTAATTCTGCACCTGAAAGAAGTAAAGGTTTGTGATTAAAATATGTTAAAAATTGCCCTGTTTACTATTTTGTTAATGCCTGTGTTTTCTGCGAAGTCTGAAACGTTTTCCATTGAAAGTACGGTCAAAGATGCCGAAGATGGAAATTATAAAATAGTCCATACAGATGCATACTTAAATCACTCAACGCGGTGTGTTTGGAATGTCATCCAGACGCCAGAATCTTTTCCCGATTTCATGCCGAGAGTGAAGAAAGCCCATCATTTAGGGACTCAAGAAAAAGACGAAAAATTTTACGTTGTATTGGATCCACCATTTCCGCTGAAAGACATTATTAGCGTTTTATCAGTCCATTTTGATGCTTCGACTCAAAGTATTCGTTGGATCATGTTAGACGGGAATATTACCAAAAACAGCGGTCACCTGACACTCACAGGTGTCGAAACTGGATCCCATCTTTCTATGGATGTAACGCTCGACTTTGGTGGTTTTTGGCCCAAAGCCATCATTGCTTGGGGTGTTAAGTCTTATCTACCAAAGATCATAAGAAGCCTGAACGAGAAAATTGAAACGACGCCGTGTGCGAAGACCACCTAATACTTAACACTACACCCGTAGGGCGTCGACGACTTTGTGGTAACTGAGCCGCCCGCCAACAACTCGTTTAAGGCTGTCTTTACAAAGTTTTTTGCCGAAGGAATATCTCTTGGGTTAGTTGAGGGTTTATTGTCAATGCCCCCGGCATAAACTAAAATCCCTTTATTAAGAATAAACATATGAGGCGTCACTTTAGCACCATAGAGTTTTCCAAGTTCACCATTTTCATCCAGCAAAACTGAAGTTGCCTTGGATCCTTTAGACTTACTAAGCCCATTCCATTCTTTTACTGTATAGTTCCCTTGCTTTCCTTTCGCCGATGAACCGATTGAAAACCACTTGACACCTTTTTTTGTAAACTCTTCCTGTAAGCTCTGCATATTACGATATTTAGAATTGTAGTGTTTTTTTACAAAAGGACAGTCGTGGTTGATCCATTCTAAGACCACAATATCTTCTTTAAATGAATCTAGTGAATACGTTTTACCATCGGTACCTTTTAGTGAAAACATAGGAGCGGGTTTATCAATGACAACGTCGGCATTGGCACACAGGGGAAACAATATTACTAAAACCCAAAATGCATTTTTCATTTATACCTCCGTATTTAATATTCGATTCGCATCGAACTATACCGGGACTGTCGAGAAATGCCCAGATTCTAGCGCGAGCACGATCTATAGTATTTTAAGTTTTAGTTGATACTGCTTAAATTTTGGAAGATTGACGTATGGCGACTTGGAGCGTACGTCAAATACGTAAGAGTGCGAGCTGACGAATAACCTCGACACTCCTATACCCTACTTGGATCTTGCTTCAATGTTTGAAATCACGTCGAAGGGCGTTAAAATTGTTGGCAATACTTTTGCTTCTTTTCCCATTGGCCCTAATATAACGTTGGTGGGAACACTAGATCGACCATAGCTTTCCAGTGCTCTTGTAATAGCGCCATTTTGATTCGTCCAGTCGGCTCGGAATAACTGTACATCAAATTTTTTAAACGCATTCATCACGGAGTCCTTCTCAAGTGCAATAGC
>JAGRAY010000129.1 GCA_020434375.1 Bdellovibrionales bacterium
TTTTCATATAATGTTTTAAGTGATGAGCCATGTTTTTCATCAAGACCCACTAGCAAGCAGGGTAGGTCAAAGCGAGGGTCATCCAGATAATTTTCAAAGGGTTCTTCTGGATTGAGCCTTTTACTCTCGTAGAATTCAAAATAGGTTGTGTCAGGTCCAGACCATCCGGAGTCTCTTTGCCCTACGCCATCAATGACTAAATCAGGAATGAGTTCTTCTAAAAGAAACGCGCGAAGGTTTTCTTTATTAATACCATCAGCATAGCGCTCGCTTGACAAAATATTATCCATTAGATTTTCTGCGGTTTCGAAAACCACCGCGCCACACGACATGGCATAGGTCTGAAAATTCTCGGAGAGTGAGCCGACATGATTGAGCCCAGTTGAAAAAACCTGCACTTTAAACGATGTTAAATCAGATGGTTGCACGCCAGCCGTGGTCTCATAGCAGAGCAAACTGAAAGACGATGCCGATGTTTCCGATGTGTCGGTATCCACGGTGTTCTCCAGATTATCAACTAAATCTGAAGCAATTTCACTGTAGTCGCGAGGGTCGTCGGCTATTTTTTTGCAGGCCCAGTCAAAGGTGTAAATATGATCGTAGGGGCGCCCGGGTACATAGTAAGCTGTTTTGTCGCGATGATAATAGAGGCGTTCGTTTCGATCGAAATAACGCCCTCTTTCATGGGGATAGAGGCCAAATAATCTTTGATGAATGAGAGAAAAATCGATATCGGGGATCGCCGAACCCTCTTGTGCATGACCATTAGATATATTCATGATCAACGCGATCAGCGCGAGCATTTTAAGTATAAAGTTTTGTTTCAAAGAAATCCCCCTAATTGCTAGGCGAAGTTGTAGAAGATGATACAGAAATTGTCAATAGCGTTTGACGCATGTTGACGCATTAAAGCGGATCTGATATCTGTAAAAACTAGTTTCATTGGGGGAAGCCATTTTGAATTTAAAATATGTGAGTCGTATTGGAAGGTGTCTTTTATTTTACTTATTAGGGAGTCTGTTCGTTTTTCCTCTCGCGAAAGCGGGAGAAGCGCCTAACCGCAAAACCGAAATAGCCGACTACAAAGCGCTTCATTTTGAGTGCAAGCAAAGACCTTATGCCTTTGGCTTGCGCCTTCAATGCGAAGAAAAGCAAGGAAAATATAGTTATGAATTTAGGCTTCGCGGTAAACCCTTAATCGATATTTATGCGAATCAATCTTATCAATCGAATTTGCGATCCGAATTCAGCATTAAATGCCATATCAGTGACTACCAAGCCAAAGGCTTTGATCAAGTTGTGCCTCTTGGACTCTTAAGACTCAAAAAGGGTTTTGCCTCAGAAGAAATTTCGTATTGGGCACGTGAGCAACATATTGTGTTTGAGGGAACCTTCAATAACCAAAAGTCAGATCAAAAAAACGAAACCAAGCCAGATACTATTAGTTGTGGTCTAGAGAAGAAAACTGATGCCCCAACGCTTTCTTGGTCAAATGCAAGACGATGGATGAAGGTGATACAGGCCAGAAATTGGTCGGATATTGATATCGACGTTTATGACATGCTCGATGGCTACTATCTTCCTCGATTTGATTATAGCGGAGAAGAAATTGAACACAGATGCCGTCGTGATTTAGAGCTTGCAAATATTGCTATCGATTCACTCTCTAAAAAGAGTTGGTTTTGGGCTAAGGCCGATTTCGCAAATACGATTGTTCCATTTCAAGAATTACTAGCGGATCTCATGGACGAGATTTACACCATGGCGATTCTTAGTAAAGTAGGAAGCGATCAGACAATTGTCGACAATGCACTATCGTGCGATGGTACTTACGATGCTTTTGTGCGAGATTTGCGAACGCGCGAGAAGCTCTATAAAAAGCTCGCAACAGCGCTCGATCAAACTCATTTTGAGACTCTAAAAGCCGAAGACAAAAAAATATACGCGTTTTTTAAGGATCAACTTACGAGGTGGGATGCAAAACTGCAAGATGGAGTAGCACTCCTTCGACTACGAAATCTTTATGAAAAGCGTGGAGATTTATCAAAAACATTTCAGTCTCAGGTGAAAATAGCATCAGATTCAGATATTTTATTTTCAGAGAGCGATTTTGAGGGAGTATCTGATTCGATCTTGCAGGAATTAAGGCGCTCAGATTTTATTCCAGAGCTACGCCTGTATCCTTATATTATGACCTATGCTCAGAGTGAACAAACTCGAAAAGATATTCTCTTCTTGAGCAAGCGCTATGGTGTAAATTTTTCAAAGAATATAGACAATCGTGATGTGTTGGTAGATTTGCTCAATACCCGGCGCCAAATTGCCCAAATTTTGGGCTATGAACATTTTGCTGACTTGGAGTTGGCAAGTCAGGCGGTGAAGAGCTACGAAAATCTAAACGTTTTTCTTGGTAAGTTTAGTCAAGCAACACGACCTCTAATTGAAAAAGAAAAGGCAGAGCTTGAAGCATTGAAGCAGCAAAGCGGTTCAATCGGGCCCCTTAAAGAACACGATGTGTTTTACTACGAGAACCTCCTTCAGAAAAAAAGCCAAATTGACGAAAGCGCATTGAGTCGAATGTTTCCATTGCAAAATGTAATTCGGATTTTGACAGAAGAGATTTTTCGGGACTATGTTGATTTTCGTTTTGAGCTTCAAAAGGATACTCCCATTCAACCTTGGCATAGTGAAGTTAATATCTACAAGGTATTTGATAGAGATGAAAAAGATCAATGGGGTAAAGATCGTCTTGTGGCCTACGTTTATTTAGACTTCTTTGCTCGTTCGTTTAAATACCAACAAGGAGTATCAGCGAATTTTATACAAAGAGAACGCGACGAGAATGGAATAACAGTTGCTCCGGCACATATACTCGTGTCATTTCCATTTTCAAAACCCGAAGGTCCTGAAGACCAATACTACTTAGAATATGGGGTTTCACAAAAAAAGTCTCTGCATGTGTTATTGCACGAATTCGGTCACGTCTTGCACTACCTGTCTGGAAAGTCGTCGTCTCGATATTTTTCAACCTATCATCATTTTTTTAGGCCTTTAGATTTTGTAGAAACACCTGCTAAGTTTAACGAGTTATTATTACTAAATTATGACTTTTTGAAACTATTGTCTGATGGAGCATTCCCAAGGGATCTTTTTAACCAAATTGTTCAATATAAAAAAGGCCGTGGTGGATTTTTTAATGGTGGTCAACTTGCCATGGCTTGGTCAATGTTAAATCTTGATGCGCAAACAACTAGACTTAAAGTTGAGGATATTCAAAATATTTGGGACTCGACCCATAAACTTGCCTATTTCGAACCTCCCCAAGATACCTATCGTTATGCCTCGTTTCGATTTTTGGCAAATGGCTATGAAGCCAAATATTACTCCTATTTTTGGGCGGATGTTATGGCCTACGATTTATATTCAAAGATTGCGCAAAATGGACTTTCGGAGTTAAAAAAATATCGAAACGTAGTACTTAGCCCCCCAAGACATGAGAATCCAATTGAAATCATGACCAAGTTCTTAGGTCGTGAACCCAAAGTGGATACCTACTTTAATGCCACGTCTCAATGAATATGTTGGGTCGACTCGTCAAAGTCTCGTCGAGCCCTCGAGTTGGGCAAAACCCAACTCTACGCCTCCTATCATAGAGGGTGCACGCCACGAGTTTTGTGGAGGCTTCAAGTTGATACTTGCTAACCTTTTGTCACATGGGATCGTATAGAGTCGGCTCACTTATTGAAGGTTACTTGAATTGAGGCACTGTCAGTTTCAACGTCGTACTCTGGGAAGCTGCTTCCCATAAGATCAAAGTAGATTCTAATTCCTTTAGATTGTTTTAAAAGACGCACTTGCTTTATTGGATTTTTTTTTACGGTGACAGCTTCCTCGGCTTCAAGCTTTTCAAAGCTAGGCAAATCTATGATCAGACCTTCTGGATCAAAATTTTTAGAAATAAAATGTGTTTTAAAATCACCGGATCCACCAATGGTTACCGTAACGCCCGCTGCTGATTCAGAAAATAAAACTTCGTCGATGGTGCCTGGTCCACTAAAGACTTCCTCTACTTGGCTTTCTGTGCCTGTTTCTTTAGTGGAAGGAGGGCGTAGTCGAGGAATATTTTTTGTAAATGCTAAGATCGAAGAAAAAAATTTATAAGGAAACCAAACGTCTCGATACATAAATGCACCGATACTTGAACCTAAAACAAGTATAACGAGATACAATCGCTTTCGACTTTTTTTTGGTTTTTTTTCTTTCTTGATGGCTGCGATCATGGTGTGACCACTTAGTCCTGTATCGCCACTTAAGAAAGCTTCTTCGTCAATAGTGTAGGCGATGGCTCCCGAATCTTTGTCGGGGCTAGAAAGTGCTAAGTGTGACAAAGAGCTTTCATGAACCATGGTTGTTTTTTCGACAAGCGATGATCGAACTTTCTTTTCAGCCGTTGTTTTTTGAATTTCTCTGTCGTATTCAGAAATAAAGGTTTTGAGTTTTTTTTCAATGCCAGGCGTTGTATTGACAAATCGAATGATTGTGCCGTTCCATCCCTGAGGCGTAGGCACTATTTTATAAATTTCACCCTCTAGTTCAACGGGGGCAAGCCTGTCGCCCATTGTTAATTGAAGTTTAACGGGGTTTCCAATGGGCATTTTTGGCAGAGAGCTCACCAAAAGGCCTTTGAGGTTCATTTTTGAAATAAACAGCAAATAGTCTTGTTGGCTTTTTATGTCAGTTAGCTTGGTTCTGGCTAGCACAAGATATTCATAACATGCTCATACTATTCAACAAAGTGAAAGAGGATGACTTTGAGCAAGCTCCTTGGTACCATGGGATATGTTTGGACTTGGGACAGGTGAGATCATGTTTGTAGCGCTTGTCATATTAGTGCTTTTTGGAAGCAAGAAATTGCCAGAACTTCTGGGGGGACTTGGGACAGGCATACGAAATTTTAAAAAAAACCTTCAAGAGCCCGAGCAAAATAACGAGAAGCAAAAGAAAATAGACGATAAAGATCATTCGGATTCTGCCCAATAATTAGTCGCCATTTGTCTTTCGTTCCGAAGGAGCACCTCCCGGCCTGACGCCCGGGGTACTTTTGGACAAATTTCCAACCGCGAAGCGGTTTGAGGGGGAGGGACAATTGTACAGGGTCCGCACCCCAAGTGGCGCAGAGCCCTCGTCGGGCACAAAGTCCCC
>JAGRAY010000012.1 GCA_020434375.1 Bdellovibrionales bacterium
ACTAGGAAATTGGGATGGTCATGGTTGGTATGTCATAAAGTTTGCTTCCGACAGCCCTGTTTTATACAGCTATTCGGTAGACGCATCTGGCACTGACCTGACGGCATCATTCACGGCCAGAGCTGAAGGTGATGTAGATGGCGACGGAACGACATCATTATTTGAACGTATCGGAGTCATTAATAGTACCTCTGGAATAGTCGAAGGTGGCGCAGCGGTCTTTACACTTGACGAACTAGAATGACTTGACCTTCGGAATCCTTCTCGCAAAAACTGGGGGTTTTCCTACGGGTCTCAAAATAACTGCAGTCGCTGCTAATAACTGACCTTTTTCACCCAAAACCTTGCCTTGTCGCAATCGTTCTTTAACAATGTATTGCTCAATTGATTTTAAAGCATTCAGTTTGTCTTCTGTGCGAAGGCGCTCCCATTGGCTCGAGACACAAAATACTTCGATGCCATCTTCAATTTTTTGAGCTCGCGACACTGTAATGCCGATATCAACATTACTAACGGACACTTTATTTGAAATCGTGCGATAGCCGACCGTGACGATGAATACAAAAAACGACAGTGCCAACCCAATTTTTACTTTCTTGCTAACCTTAAAACTAAAACTAGACTTAGATTCTTCTGGGATTTCTATCTTAGCTTCTTTTTTACTGTATTTTACCTCTTCCGTTCGACTATGAAGTCGGCGAATTGAATCCACCTGTGCAATGACGTCTTTCATGACTGTGTGCTGTGCGAAGTGCGTTAAAGACAATCTACGCTCAAGTCTAAATAACATCTTCGCCTTAACGTCATGAAGTTGATTACTACTTGCATTTAGGCTTTGTCGAAGCTCGTTGTCCTCCCGTTCTACGGCTGATCTAATTTGAGTGTCGATCTCTTGATCCGCAAGAGCAATTGCCGTAAAGAGGTCTGATAAAATTTTTAGAAATAAATCCCCCAACACTTTCACATTCGACTGAATCGTTGGAATAAAGTCATGATACAGACCACATTTTGCTCTTAGCATGACCAGCTTTTGAAAACAGATACTCGCTTCATCGTTCTGATTAAAAGCCTCCTTTTCATAGGATGATAGAACACCAACAAAACGTAAGCGAAGATCTGGCGGATCAGCCGTAAAATACGAAACAAGGCTTTCCAAGGGGGCATTCAAAAATGATTGAACAAACTTGGTTTCGGGTGGAGGAGATTCCTTGGCAATTTGGCCAGAAAAGTAAGCTATCCATTCTATGAGTTGTGACTTTTGTTTATCGGCTTCAAATATAAAATTTAGGCCAACTCTACTCTTATCATCTGAGCGCTTCTGGGTTTTGACGACCTGTGTTTTTAATCGAAAAGCTGACGGCTTAATTCCTCTAAATTCAAAAACTAAAAACTGCCCATTGACTAATGGTTGAACCGTGTCAACGAGTATCCACTGAGGTTGAATAGAAATAACAGATATTTCGACCCTCGCGTTATCACTAGAGTAAGCAAGGATCGAAGCTTCTGGGCCATCACTTGATTCATCATTGTCTTGTTGATGACTCTCACTGACATTCGCAAGCGGTAAATCGGAACTTTCATCAACAAAATGGCGCTGATTTGCTACCCAAAGATCGATTTTGCCTAAATCTTCTGGATTCTTATGGGAAAACTTTGCACCGACAGCATACCCCATTCCCTCGTTCAATTGTTTTTGACGAACAACGTAGGATACTAGTTTTAACAAATCACCTGTAGGCGTTTTAACATAAATTAAAATTTCTGAGTTTACTTCAAGTGGTTGATCTGTATGAAATAAAACACCTGTTCGACTCAAGTTTTGTATTTTTGCAGGATAACGTTTTGAATGAACCTCAAATTCAAAAACAGTTTTCGGTCCTCGCTTTGAATGATCTTGGCTTCTACTGGAAGGCACAACCACCGACAGGTCCTGCTTGAGAAAACTGCCTAAATCTCCCCCAAATAATGGCAGAATAACCTCTGCAAGGTTTCTCTGAAGATGCTTTTTTTCGAAAACAAAGGAGCCATATTCAGAAAGAAAATCTTCAGGAAGAACCTCATTGTCGTTATTTTTAACAAGATAAACCAAGGTCTCTGGCAAAATGCGCTTGAACTCAACAAATGCGTCAACACCCCCGATTGGGTACATGGAACAGGACAAAATGACCGTATGTGGACTAAGTTTCTCAGCTCTGTGAATAGCGTCTTTTCCGCCTGTGACGATATATATTCCGGCACCCAGAGTTTGAAGCTCTTTTTTTAAAGCAGGAACTAAAGGTATAAGCTCTTGAAATATAAAGATATTTTTTGCCATCGATAGGTCACTCTTGCGTTTTTGGATTCCCATCTTAACCTGCTTGACAGAGGAATAAAAGATCTTTACATTCCGGCACTTAACTCGCAAGCATCCAAAGAAGAGAGCTGCTTGCTAATAAACCTGGAGAAACCAAAGCATTGGGTTTTGCAAAGGTCAACAGAGGTGTGAATATGTATGCAATCGTACAATTAGGAAGTCATCAATACAAAGCTACTGTCGGGCAAAGGATGACCACAGAAAAAATTGAAGGTGAAGTTGGCAGTGAAGTCAAATTCAAAAACATTCTTTTTGTCTCAGACGGAAAAGATGTTCGCATTGGTGATCAAGCCAAAGGTACAGTCCTTGGAAAGATTGTGGCGCAAGAAAAAGATAAAAAAATTCTCGTTTTTAAGAAAAAAAGGCGCCATGTTTACAAAAAAACACAAGGTCATCGCCAACAATATACGGTTTTTGAAATCACCGAAATAAAAGGATAACGGTATGGCAACAAAAAAAGCTGGTGGAAGTACAAGAAACGGACGTGATAGCAATGGTCAAAGACGAGGCATCAAAATCTTCGGTGGCGAAAACGTAAAAGCTGGAAACATTTTGGTTCGACAGGTTGGAACACGCATTCACCCTGGTGAAAACGTTGGAATGGGCCGAGACTACACGATCTTTGCTAAAGTCAATGGTACAGTTAAATATGAACGATGGGGAAAAAGTCGCAAAAAAGTTAGCGTTAGTCCCGCGGCATCTTAATTTCTGTGCTTTTCATGTCATGTAGACACGTGACGTAGTGACATGACCTTACAAAACACATTCATTGATCAAACCAAAATCTTCATTAAAGCAGGAGATGGTGGAAGTGGTTGCGTTAGTTTTCGACGAGAAAAGTTCATTCCCTTTGGTGGACCTGATGGCGGTAACGGTGGCTCTGGTGGCAGCATTATTCTGCGAGGCACAAGGCACCGATCAACTCTGAATCACTTCAAAAAAAAGCATCATTTTAAAGCTGATCGAGGCCAAAGCGGTCAGGGAAATCAACGAACTGGTGCCGATGGAGATCCCTTGATTATTGAAGTTCCATTGGGAACAGTGGCCTACAATGCTGAAACAAATACCACACTAGGTGAAGTTCTAGAACATGATCAGGAGCTCGTGCTCCAAGAAGGAGGTCGTGGCGGCATTGGAAACTACTATTTTAGATCTTCAACAAATCAAGCTCCTCGTAAATCGACCCCTGGTCAGGTCAGAGACGGATTTTGGGTTAAGCTTGAACTAAAACTCATCGCAGATGTTGGCATTGTGGGACTTCCCAATGCTGGAAAATCAACTCTTCTCTCGTGCCTAACTGCAGCCAAATCAAAAATTGCGGATTATCCGTTTACGACCCTCTTCCCTTATTTAGGGGTTTTGGATCATCAAGAGCAACGACTCGTTCTGGCGGACATGCCAGGCCTAATCGAAGGAGCACACGAAGGCTCTGGCTTGGGTACTCGATTTTTAAGACATATCGAACGAACCAGACTTTTACTCTACCTAGTTGCGGCAAGTCCTGAGGACGAAGACCAGTCTTTTAAAGATTTTTTGACATGTCAAAAGGAAGTTCACTACTACAATCGAGAACTCATCGACAGACCCTTTATGGTGGCCATTAATAAATCAGACCTTATTGCAGAAGAAGACTCTCAAAACTATGCACAGCCTTTTTTTAAAAAAGGTATTGACCCCGTCTTCATATCTGCAAAACTAGGGTCGGGATTAAACGAACTTTTGAATCGATTACATGAAAAAATTTAGATTTTTACTTTCACTTGTTTTGTTTTTATTGATCGGCTGCAATACTGGAGAAGTAGGTTCCCATGATTCAAAATCGTTTGTAGATATTGACCTTTCAAATTACCCCCTTGAAAAACTTATTTCCTTTAAACGTCCGTTAGATCTTTACTCGCTAAAGTATGGTCGATTTACTCTGGAATCCAACTCGAAACTTTTGGTTCGAAAAGGTGACCTATCCAGGCAGTTTACGGGTTTCTCAAGACTCGAGATGGATAAGAAAAAAAATTTTAGGCTTGTTCGAAAGCCATTTTTTGAGGAAAACCCTAAGGAAGTCTTCGTAGTCGGTTCGACGGCCTACTTCAAAGATCGCCCCAAAGATACTTGGAAACAACATTTCCCAGATCGAGAATTTTTAGATTGGGCCAATGCTTCAATAAACGAAATTTATTCGGCGTACGAGCAAGGGGACTTTGCGGAAACAGCAAAACCTGCCAATGAATCAAACATCTACGAATGCTACAAAAACCCATCGGGCGAACTGTGTCTTGATAAAAACACAATGTTGCCAATCAAAGGTAAATACACGATTAATATTTCTGGTGATCCCACCAGTCAGGACAATACGGTCCTCGATTTGAATTTCAAAATTTTTCCACATCCCCAAAGTTTTGAACTTTTGCTCTTTAACGACAAGTAAAACAAAATGATTTTTTTTGAAAACAAAATTTGTTATAATCAAAATAAGCTGAGCGTAAAAAAGTCCAAAACTGATCTAAGTGTTGACGCCCTTGCAAAGCGTGTATTTGAAACCGCTGCAAACCATAAAGCCATCTCATTAAAATTATTAGATTTATCTGGTTATTGTGATTACTCTGACTATTTCTTAGTGATGAGTGCCACCTCGGAAAGGCATTCTCGTAGCCTCGCAGATGCTATTTTAGAGGCCTCTAAAGTAAAATCCTCTGATATCGAAGGATATCAATCGGGACAATGGATTCTATTAGACCTTGGGGATATCATTGTTCATATTTTTGTAGACTCAGCACGAGACCACTACAACTTTGATAAACTCTGGGGACACGTTCCTTCAGTTTACGACAATACTGAAAAAAAAAATCCATCGCCTAGCACACATGCATCGATCTTAGCGTGAATCTGACGTTCATCTACGTCAGTCACAAATTGACTTCTTTTGAAAACGAGTGGATCAACACTTATCATCTCAGAATCAAAAACTACGCGAAACTCAATGTTGTGAGGATTAAAGATGATAAACGATTATCCTACGACCCAAAAAAACATATGCTGCCCAATACACGCCTTGTTCTCATGGACCAAAAAGGTAAAACCAAAACAACCGACCAATTCAAAGATTGGCTTGAAAAGCAGCGTGACAACAACACATCTATCGTTTTTTTTATTGGTGGATCTTATGGGATACCTGATTCTATGAAAGATACTTCTCATGAGTTGCTGTCGTTGTCAGCCATGACGCTCCCACACCGAATGGCTTTTTTGCTTCTTTCGGAACAAGTGTATAGAGCTTTATCAATGATGCATGGCCATCCGTATCATCACGAATAGTTGATTTACGTACGGTTTCTAGTTAAACAAAAGGCATAAAGGAGTTTCTATGAAACAACATAACGAGTCTTTTCTAAGTCTCGTACGCGAAGTAAAAAAAAATATTAAAGAATTGACTGTCGATGACGTCGCCCACAAATTTGATCATCAAGTTGCCTTTACGCTTATCGATGTGCGGGAGGAATCGGAGTGGAATCAGGCCCATATCAAAGGAGCCATTCATCTTAGCAAAGGCATTCTCGAAAGAGACATTGAGTCAAAAATTCCAAACAAGTCTGAAGAAATTATCCTCTACTGCGGCGGAGGTTATCGATCGGCACTTGCAGCCGAGAACCTTCAAAAAATGGGCTATACTAATGTCTATTCAATGGATGGCGGCTGGACAGCTTGGAATAAAAAGCATTTTGGAACGAAAACCTAGTCTTTGTTTTATCTGAGTTTTGGAGAGACCTCGATTCAAGTCGACTCTGCCATTGGCAAACTTAAACCTATTTTCAAAGATCGATTTAATCTAAACGCCGGCTCCACCCTATCCAAAGATCGTATAATTCGCCTTTCGATAAAACCTTGCGAACAAACGACCATAGACTTCGGAAAGATTCCAAAGTCATTTCAATGGATTCGAAACCGTCCCCTGTGGGGGCATCTAGATAAAACGTTTTATTTAACCGACGGGGTCTCACTTGCTATTACCGACTATGCAAATCGATCAGCTATTTTTTATATCCACAACTCAACACTCGACGACTTTGATTTTTTTTGGCGAAGTTTCCTTCTAATACCACTCTTAGAGCTCTTAAAGTATGATCAGTATTTTTATGTTCACGGTGCATTGGTAAAAAAAGATGATCAATCGGTTTTGTTACTAGGCAAAGGAGGTAGTGGCAAGTCGACTTCGTCTGGTTTTTTTATTAAGCATGGTTGGTCATGGGTTTCTGATGACAATATGTTATTGCAAGCAGGACCAGGCTTCCCTCGCCTATTGGCGTTTGAACGTGAAATATCATTGTGGCCCGATTCCATTAAACGCCTAAAGTTTGATTTTATCATCCAACAAGAGACGAAGAAACTCCGTATTCCACATCGGCAGATTACCTCTCACATGTCTTTATCCGCACCAATGCCCAAATTAATTATTCTTTTAAGTGATAGCCCGTCGAGTAACCCGATTTCTTTATCTAGCGTGTTTTCGATGCTACTAGGCGAAAATCCAGCATTGTGGATTAATCAAGATACTTTCCTAGCCGCAGTTAACGCCTACCGTAGGCTACTCAGAAATGCAACGATACACTCACTTTACCGCCCAAATGCTGATCAACTGATGAGTTTAGCAGCATCGGCGTACGAGGGAGAATAGTTGACCTGAGTAGTCTCTACAGTATATTCCATCATATGAAAAAGGATTCGCTCCCCTTAAAGAAATCAAAAAAAAAGTACACCAAACCTAAGCTTGAAAAAATGAACGACAAAGTTGGGCATACTTCGGGTGCTCCTGCGGTGCCAGGTGCTACAGCTGCGGCCCATGTTTCGCCCATTGCGCCGGGAATGACCGTCTTTTGAAATCTGATCTTCTCATTGGCATCGAACTTACGAGGCACTGTAATCTTCGCTGTGGTCACTGCTTTCGCGCTGACCTAGATAAATTCTCTGAAATTCCAGTTGAGATCGTCAGAAAAATTCTGAATGAAGCACTCATTTATGGAAAACCTCACATCGGTTTAACTGGCGGAGAAGCAACCTTACACCGGCAGTTTCCAGAGATTCTTCAGATGATCATTGACCACGGTTTTGGTTTTCATTTTGTAACTAACGGATTCAACTACAAAACAGTTTTTAAAAATCTGTTTCCTATTTTAGATCACCCTCTTTTCGAAGGTGTTTCATTTAGCCTTGATGGTGCGACACCGGAAACTCACGATGGTATTCGAGGGCCAGGCTCTTTTAACCGAGTGCTTGCGGGCATCGCCATTTGCAGTGTTCACAAAAAAGAAGTTGCGGCTCAGACAGTTATTCACAGAGGCAACCGCCACGAGCTTTCCGCACTGGCACTTCTTTGTTCTAAAATGGGCGTGTCTCGCTTCTATTTGGCACATATGCAACCCACTCCCCATGCCGTCAAACATGGTCTTTTGCATACACCTGAGGAATGCCGGCAAGTAGAAAAAGAAATCGCAGATTTACAGTCTCAGTTTAAACTACCTATTTACTTATCAGCAGGGTTTTATGATCCTACGCCAGTTGCACACTGCAAATTCTTAAAAATGACTTCTCTTAATATTAATTATAGAGGCGAACTCACGATGTGTTGTCAACTCTCAAATATGGAGGGCAGCGAAGGAAATGTAGATGTGATCGCAGATCTCTCCAAAGTTTCGTTGCAAGATGCTCATCGACAAGTTGTGGCGTCTTACCATGAGGTATTTCAAGCGCGCCTTGACAAAATCGCCAATCATACTCATCAAGATATTGATAACTTCCACTGTTGGAGTTGCATGAAACACACGAAGAAAGTTGAATGGATGCGCCAGTTTCCAGAAAATGATTGGGTAAAAAGTGATTCTTATTTTCAAAAGAAACCGCTAAAGCAACTCAAAGTTTTATAGCTATGATTATTGATCCAAAGAAGATTATTTTTGCTGATCTCGATATTTCAGAGGCCGTTGTATTGAATCTGGACACAAAAAATTACTATCGCCTGAATGAAACGGGCCAAGTGATTTGGAAAAGGCTTGAGAACAATCAAAGCCCTCCTGAAATTGCCGATTTTCTTTCAGAATCCTATGATATTTCTAGGGAGGCTGCACTCAAAGATGTTTACGAACTTATCGACAATTTAAAAGCGGAACAGCTTATTTCTCAAGAAGCCAAAGCCACACCGTCATTTTCAATTCACGATGCCCACACATCCAAGCTAAACAAACAACCCATCTAACCCCTCATAAAACGCCCCCAAATTAGAACCGTTCGCCAATGTCTTTTAAATAGTTGCCATGGTCGACATAAGTACCAAATGACTGCTTTAAAAAAAGGCTGTTTGTCACCTATTTCATAGGTTCTCTTTCCCTTCACCCCAAACATGACAGAGACTAACTGTCTGAATTTTTGTCGCCTCATTAAAACACATGGCAAAGGAGAATACGCAAGACTGTTCGCAACAATAGGTATTTTAAAAAATGTCTGAGACATTTTACGTGTGTACTTTAATGTGAATTTATTGGGGCAGCCGATTGGTGAAGGGACAACCCGAGGAAACATCTTGTGACTTAACATCCATGCTGGATAGGCTACACCGAAAAGGTCATACGTGTGAAGTTTGTCCTCTAGCGTCCTTAAATTTGGCTTTTTGCTGTTGATCCAAATGGCAATATCAATAAGGTGTCTAAGCCCAAACAAAAAATGATGGCGAGTGGCATGAAACATGAGATGGGCTAGAATGTCTTCATTGTACGATTGACCTCTACTTGAACGTCCCCTCCATTCGATATTATAGTTGCCTATAAGTTTAGGTATGATCGAAGTATGAATTTCCAAATGATAGTCTTTATATCTATAGTTAAGCGCATCGACACCCTTGGTCGCCGCAATAACATGATTACCTTTACCTTCCGGAAAGCAACCCAACACACCTCGAGATGACACTACTTCATAATTTTGAGATTTCAGATGCCTATCAATTGCATCTAAATCTTTTGGATGGGCCAAAAGATCTACATCTCGAAAACGTCTCAGACCTTTTCTTGGATATTCTTTAGCTAGCAAACTTCCTTTTAGCCTATGCACATGAATGCCTTGCTTTTTCAGGGCATCTTGAATCTCTTGAGTTTTATTTAAATAATAGACTTCTCGAAGGGCATCTTTCTGCCAGTGAATAAGTCTGTAGGTAGAAGAAGCCATCAATGAAGCCACCTGATGTTCCAGAGCAAGCTCCCAAAGCGAATCATCAACAGCAAGCGATTTGCGTTCGCTAGTATTTAAGAAAAGTTCTTGCTCAACGAATGAAACAAGTTTTGTAAAAAGGTTCTGCTTAGACATTTTGGTAGATTTTGACCTGGAAATAAATTGTACCTATTGAGAATCCAGAAAAGCCTTTTGAAGCGAATTTGTTTCGCCTTGCCACTTCGTACACGACAAATCACTTTACCCCCAAATACTGCACTTGGCGAAGGACTGTCTGTTCTTATATTGCGGTCTCCCTTTACTATCCAGGGAAATCCTTTTGCGTTAAACCCAATTACGCGATGAGCAGTCCATATTGTCTTTTGTGATAACTCTTTAAATAAAATAATATCTCCACGGGCGATAAAGTGACTCGATATGTCTTTTTCAACCAGCAAAATATCACCAGGCATAAGCGTTGGCGCCATACTGATTTGATGCATTTCAAATGCTAATAACTCACTCATTATCCGACAGATATGCCATGAATATGCACTTCCGAATCAGTAATCGTTTTAGGTGCCATTTTAGGCACCCTGACAACTACCAGGCAGCCTTGATTCTTGCCCTTTGATTCAACCGAAAGAACACCATGGTGCTGTCCTTCAACAACGTCTCTCACTACATATAAACCTAGCCCTGTGCCTTCTTCAGGTGATTTGGTAGTGAAAAAAGGTGCAAAAATTTTTGAAATAAACTGTGGCTCTATGCCATAACCATTATCTTGAATACGAAATTCAACTTCGCTGACATGATCGGTGCCCTCTATAAGTATTCGGCCACTTCCATCGTCAGGACAAGCTTCGATGGCATTGGCAATGAGATTCACAAGTACTTCATGAAATGAGGCATACCCCATAAGTTTGAGTTGGTTTAAGTTATCTTTTGAGATCGTAATGCCTTTTTTGCGAATTCGATCGTCATGAAGTGAAAGTGCCAAATCCACAGAATCTGCAATTTTGATTTCTGTAAGATGCGTCGAACCTGTAGAATAAGTCCGAACAGAATCTGTTAAGTGCTCAATACGATCTAATGCCCTTTTTGCCGCTACTTTGGATTTCTCTAGATTACTGACCAATTTGTCTTTCTTTTCCTTTTCAAGATGCTCGGCCTCTTTTAACAATTTTTCAGCAAGTTGCTCCTGATAGTGAACTTGATTTTTTAAACTGTGTAATCCATTTCTAATTTGATGGGCCATGCCCCCTGCTAAAAATCCAAGTTCGATCACTTTTTCGTTTTGGGCGATCCATTTTGACGTTTGATGGGCAATAATTTGCGAACGCACACGGGCCTTTAAAACTTCGCGACGAAATGGCTTGGTGACATAGTCATTTGCACCCTGGTTCAGCAATTTTGCAACTGTCTCTTCGTCACTGTGTGAACTGAGCATGATAATCGGAATATTCTTGTCGAGCGCTTCTTCTCGCACCCTTGCGACGAGTTCATCCCCTCTTAAAATAGGCATAATCATATCGCTAATTAGGCATTC
Organism: Bdellovibrionales bacterium; assembly: GCA_020434375.1. Taxonomy (GTDB): domain Bacteria; phylum Bdellovibrionota_G; class JALEGL01; order JALEGL01; family JAGRAY01; genus JAGRAY01. The sequence goes on from JAGRAY010000012.1 coordinate 11,088, forward strand.
AAAGTGCTCTTCTTTTAAACGCTCCAGAGCTCTATAACCATTTGATGCGAAATGCACATTGTAGTCATCGCAAAGTGATGTATGAATAATTTGAGCTACTTCCGGATTGTCCTCGGCAAAGATAATTCGTGGCTTATGCGGATCGTCTATTTTTGGCATTTCGGGAGGATACGCTACGTCCAGTGACCCTCGAAGTTCCACTTGTGTCGCCTTGGCCGATGCGCTCCAGTACTCGCCAGTGATCTCAACATCTTGAGAAAGTGGCAGTTCAAGTGTAAAAGTCGAACCTCCAAAGTCAGAATCGCCAATTTTAACGGTGCCGTTCATCAGTTCGATTATTTCTCGAACAAAGGAAAGGCCTATACCCGACCCCCCATGTTCCTTTAGTGAAGTATTAGATGACTGATAGTATCGATCAAATACCTTGGGCTTGTCCTCATCAGGTATGCCAATACCGCTATCGCTAATATCTATGTACATACGCGCTTCATCGGTTCTTAGAGCTATCTCAATGATTGAATCACCTCCATGATGGGATTGAGGAGTAAATTTGATAGCATTACTAACCAGGTTTTCTATAATACGATGAAATTTATCGACATCCATGGGCACGATTAGTTCTTCGTAGCCTTCTAATTTGAGACGTAGATCGATACTCTTTTTCTTACAAAGAATTTTGTATGAAGCAGCCCATTCATTTAACAACTTGGCAGGCTTTGCTTTCTGCCATTGAATCTTCAATGTACCCGACTCAGCTTTTACAACATCGAGAATATCGCCGACCATTTTTAATAGTTGTGCCAAGCTTCGCTCGGCAGAAATAAAGTCGCGATCTGAGAGCGTATTTTTTTTGGCCTTCATTTCGTCAAGGGATCCCATGGCCACAGCAATAGGCGTTTTAAAATCATGAGAGATATTGGCAAAAAAGCGCTCTTTCATCTTATCAAGCGATTTGAGCTGATCCAAAGTCTGCGCCAAATCATGCGTGCGATCAGCGACCTGCTCTTCAACATTAATAAAGGCATCTGCAGATTCTTTAGCAAGAGTTAAAGATACTGCTGCACTAAAAAACATAAATCCATATGTAATAAGATACGGACTTGCTGAACCCAGATAAGTAGTTACCACGTCGTGTACGCAACATAGGAAAAACATAGAAAATCCAAAATAATATCTCCAAAACTCCCGGGGGTGTGGCATGAAAAAATAGTTCGTCATACGATACATCGCATATACTAGTGTTAACAAAAAGAATCCGTGCCAAACCTCGTATACAGAGTAGACTTGAGACAAACTGCCACCAAGCAAACCTATTGCACCTGCCAAGAAACCAACTACAGTTGAAATAGTAAGTACTCGTTTAGAAAAAATCGTAAATTTGTCTTGAAGAAAGTAGTAAATGAGATTCGCAGTAATAACTGCGCTTGCGAAAAGCACTTTCATCAAAATGCTAATATTTTGAAAAAGTTTGAAGGGGATTGTACTCGTCATTATTTCAAAAACACCTATAAAAAACATAGTAAGAGCAAATATTCCGTAACTTTGTCTAGATGGAATCAAAAGATATATGAACAAATAATATATAGCATTTAGAATCATGGCTAAGCCAAACAGAATAAGCGTTCCATAGCGAAACCAATCTATTAACGATTTAAATTTGTTAAGCGTTTGACTCTCGCCGAAACCTAGAGGTCCACCATAAATACCAAATGACGGACCACCCCACTTATAAATCGTGACAACAATTTCAGCCATAGAGTTTTGATTTGTTGGTAGACATTCTGAAGGAATCCCATAGACTCGAAGCGAAGACCACCACCAACCATCATGAGTATTATTGTTCGTAAGGCCTGTGGATCCAACCTTACAAGAGCCAAAATAAAGTTGGTCTGAATCACCAATTCTACCAAGAACCACCGACGGTTTTTCGATTCGAAGCAATTCATTGACAGGAAACGCCTTTTTAAAAACCCATTTGCGAATACTTTTATTTTCAGCAAGCTGTCTTAAATCTTTTGGTAGAGAAAATTCAGAAAATAATAGCTGTCCCTCAGAGTCATAGATATTCCAACCATCACTTAGATCGACTACAATATGGGATTTTAATTGATACTCGAAAAACTCTAGAAATATTCTAGGCGTAATCAAAAGGATTGAAGTCAGTATGAATATGACTTCTATACCTAAAAGTTTTCTTTTCGCTGCTGCCACTCAGTTTTTCATTATATTGCTTTTAGCGGGATGTTCTACGTTTTCTGATAAGTTCTCGTTTTAAAATTAAATGACCATACATATTCTGAATATAAGAATGAAATCTCTTTGCAGTTTCGCGACGTGAAATCCATCTCACGCCTTCCCAAATAAATTTTAGCCCTTGATCAGATAACTCTTCGCGACGCATATCGGGCACATAAATGTTTACCGTGGGAACGTTGTAGTCCCGATACTTCTCTAAACCAGCCGCTAAAATCGCATCATAAATCTTTGATCGATCTTCCTTCAATGAAGGTACCAAAAAGACATACATTGTGTCTTGAATACCGAAAATCGAAATCCCTGTTGTTCCTGTTTCAAGGTGTGCAAAGCCTACAAATTCTCCGTTTAGGTACCCAATGACAAAATCTCTCTTTCTTGTGAGAGCAAACTCAGAGTATTCTTGAGATAATTGACTTAAATTTAAGTGATGCTCAGTGAGACCCAAGGCTTCCCTTTCCAGCAGTGAAGTGTGGAGCTCAAAATATCGAATAATGCGAGCCATATCGTACTGATTTGCGACCCGCGTCTCCAAACCCTTGTAAGCAGGCAAATTCCATCCCTTTGACATCTCAGCTTCATGAATCTGAAACAACTTGAGTTCGTTGTGGTCTGGGTATCTATAGGTCTTAACAAAATCATAATAATTTCTTTGGTTCCAAGATAGATGAGATTCGGTAATGCTAATAATGTAATTCGATCGCTCAGCAGAAAGCACATCTGCGGTAATGGCATAGATATCTTTGCCCACTGTTTTAAACACGCTTGGATCCACGGCCAAAGCATGCGCACACCATGTATCCGGATAAATGCGATCAATTTGTAGGTGACCCAATACCTTTTGATCTCTTCGAATCATCACACGCTTTGAAAGTTTCGTTCCCGCGTTATGAAGACTCGTCCAAGTACTTTTGCTAATATCGTATACATAGTTAAATGATTCACGAGGTTTTAAACCCAAATACCCGCTTCGATCGAAGAGCTCCCATATTTTAGAGTGATCCGAGTCTTGGTAGTTAAAAGAGAGGAGGGGGTAGCGTGCTTCAAGAATAAAATCGTGCCATAAAGTGCGATTTTCATTGTTGCTGGTTTCAAAATAAATGCCTACTGCATATTGATCTTTTTCCGCGATCCACCGATGCCCACGAATCGTCCCTCTGCCTTCAATAACCTTTCCATTATTCGTACGTAATATGATCTTTTCAATTGGAACCCCTACTGGAGCGTTTAACCATAACTCATGATCTAAAATGGCCATTCCATGTTCGCTGTACTCATAAACCTCTAAAGGTGTTTTGGTTTTTCCAAGCATTCGGCTTTCAAGTTCCACCGTAATTTCCCGATTGTTCGTCCCGTTTGGCACGCGAACCGTCTCTCGTCTCAGCAACCTCGCAATCTTCTTGGGTAGTGAAACCTCAATCATATCTTTTTCTATATTAGTGATCCTTGAATCAAAAGCATGTGAGGTCTGAAACATCTCAAATCGCAACGTGCAAAACCCTTTTTGAAGATCACCTCTTTTAGTTTCATGAACCTCCAAAACAAGTGTTTCATCCCGTATTTCTTTGGCAAAGACCTCTGCATGACCATTAATTTGCTTGAGTTTCACCAAAACTTCGGGCCCTTTAAATGTAAGATCTGAAAAAAGATTTTTAAGCGTGGTTTCATCTTCTATAAGATCCCAGCCTGGATCTTCGTCAGTAAAAGAGATCTCCCCTTTGGGTTCAATCACCCTTAATGCAACTCCTGCTAAAACATAGTCTTGCTGCTCATGCGTATGGCGAATAGACCCCTCAAAACAAGTTTCACCTAGTTCCAAGCGTATATCTAAGGGATAGTCTTGCATATGGCCTAAAAAACCCATGTCAAATTGGAGAGACACACCTTTAGGCGAATAATCTCTCACTTTGGTGGTATGCCGCTTCCCTGATATCACTACAGTACCCATCAACGGATCTGTCGGTTCCGTTCTTGGAAAACGCCGATGATCCAGTCTTACGATCTTATTTCGTGGATGAATTTCCATAGCTTAGATGCTTCTTGTTCTATCACGTTTCGTGCCAACCTTGGCGTCTACTTTTAAATCATAAATAGTTGATTTTACAAGTTCACTTATAGTGACTCGTTCGACCAGCGACATCTCTGGTGCGACATCTGGATTTTAGTAGTTCAAATTCGGTCATTTGTAATAGCCCTAGGGTATATTTCGCGCATATGCAACGATTTTTTGACAGCTATTTTTTGACACTTCTTAATGATATGGAGATATACCTATGATGGACAAAATGAAGTTGACCCAGACTTTGATACTTGTTTTTCTGGTTTTTGGAATTCCTTCCTTTTTAGCACAGAGTCATCAATCTCTTTGGCCAGTTGCATGGGTTGCGTGCTTTGGATTTTTACTCAATATAACGGGACCAAAAATGGATCTATTGGCAGGATTCAAAAAAACTCGAACCGATGGTCTGAGCATGCTCATTATTGTTTTTGCCGGTATCTTGGGTTTCTTGATTCCGACGATTGACTATCTATTTTTTCGACAGTCTTTTACGGCAGACATTAGCTTTTTCATAGGAAGTAGCTTAGCAGTATTCGGATTGGTTTTTCGCATTTATTCAATACGTGTTTTGGGTCGATTTTTTACTGCTAGGGTTGAAATTAAAAATGATCATGAACTCATTCGAACAGGGCCCTATCGCATGATAAGGCACCCAAGCTATCTTGGTGCTTGGATCATGTATTTAGGAACCAGCATCATTCTTCAAAGCCTCGTCGGATTCATATTTTGCGCGGTGAGTTTCTTTCTGGCTTACAGCTATCGGACAAAAATTGAAGAACAGTCGTTGGGCGAGCAACTAGGATCTGCATACACGGCTTACCAAAGCGAAACCTGGAAAATGATTCCCTATGTGTTTTGAATGAATTTCTCCAGACTATTGGCCGGACTATTTACTTTTGTGCCTTCGCCGGCCGACGTGTTCTCTTTGTAATTGCCGCTCGGAGTACCTTTTGGAGAAATTTCCAACCGCGAAGCGGTTTGAGAGGATTGGCTCCAGAAGTTTTGGCTCTGGAGGAGATAACGCGAGCCTCTCTGACTGTAGCACAGATATGACGTAAAAAAACTGCTTCGTGCGGCCGCAAAACCGCGACGGACCAACACTAAGTTCTTCTTGACATAGCATGTTACTTGACGATAACAAATGTCTCACTATGTCAAAATTATTATATGCTTTTGTAGTTGTGTTGAGTTGGTCGGGGTTTGCACAGGAACTGTATCCTTGGAAGACAGTGAAACGTGGAAATTTTACGAAAAAGATTTACCAACAAAAAGGTTTCGACGACGTCCTAGTCATTCAAGGACCCGACACAAATAATGACGCCCCCATCTTGATTTTTTTAAAGGGATTCCTCCCAAGAGTTGGCTATGAGGGATACAACAGATTGATTTATGATACGGCAAAAATGGGAGCCATTGTGATTGTACCCATTTATCAACCCGATCGCTATTATGGTTTTAGTGACATAACGAAATCTGCACGCCTAGAAGGCAACTATAATACTCAGTCCATTTCCCGAAGCATCGAAAAGTCCATTGTGCATATTTTACAGAAAATAAATTCTTCAAATAGAAAAATTTATCTCTACGGTCATTCGATGGGAGCCTTAATTGCTATTCCATTCATGAAAACAAATATAGGCCAACAAGTGTCAGGGTATATTTTAGATGCTGTACCTGAACCGACATTCAGCGGAAACCAATACAACTACGAACAAGATACGGTTCAAGTAAGTGTTCCCGTAACCTTTACTCACTACGAACTGGACAATAGGTTTTGCGATTCAACAATAGACGCTTACCACTTTGTGAATGCACCGTTTAAGCAGTACATAGAAATTCGTGGGAATAATTCCAATCACTTTTCGCCCATGACGAACAATCCGGCAAGCCAAAGAAAACCTAGTGCATATCAAAACCTAGTTTTACCTGAAGTCAAAAAAATCCACGGCTATTCGCCAGAAATTAAGGATAACGTTGTTGATCAATATAGTACTCGCACACTTATTCCAGCACTCCTCTTTAGTCAATCAGATCGAAGTGAGTTTACTCATGCTAAAGATTATATTTATGGAACTAATCGAGAACTCTTATTCAACGATAAGCTTTTAAGAGAAGTTATTGAATCTGAAGGCACCACACCCTAACAATACTGTTTCTCTTCAGTGAGTGCGTCGTTGCTTGGCAATTTTCAGGCAACACGGTGGATAGTGCTATTAGTCTTACCTCATCATCGATGCATCTTTATGTTATAGTAACTTCACATGAGTACAGTAGGTGTTGTTACAGGAGGTTCATTTGGTATTGGTCGAGCTATTGTCTCTCATTTGAATCTTCAAGGTGTTTTTACTTTTAATTTAGATAAAACGAAACTTGAGACCGATGTGCCAAATACTCTTGGCTCGACGATCCTTTGCGATATTAAAAACAGCGACGCGATTGATCACGCTTTTGAGGTGATTAAGAAGCAGACAAGCACAATTGATTATCTTGTGCTTAATGCAGGCGTTCATGAGTATGCCGTGGCTGATGAAATTGAAGACGCTCATTTTGAGCATCTTTTGAGTACTAATTTGAAAGGAAATCTTTTGGTGCTCAAGAAAGTACTCCCTTTCATGAAAGCAAAGCTGGCAGGTAGTATTGTGATCATGGGATCGGATCAATCGTTGATTGCCAAAAAGCGAAGCACGATCTATGGGGTAACAAAAGCGGCCCTGGCTCATTTAGCGAAAAGTACTGCACTTGATTACGCACCCTACAACGTACGAGCAAATTGCGTATGCCCCGGGGCTATCGATACTGAACTTTGCCAGGCAGCTATTCAAAAAACTGCAGACCTACTCTACGAAGGGCGAACTGAAAAAGTGATAAAGGCTATTCAAAATTCAACGCCTTTAAATCGGCTTGGTAAGCCCGAAGAAGTGGCTGAGTTAGTTGGATTCTTACTTTCAAATAAGAGCAGCTATATTACCGGGGCCGTGATTCCTATCGATGGCGGCTATACAATTCAATAGTTCTAGCAAACGAACCATTTGTGGTGCAATGCGACATCTATATCTCATTTAAATCTAATTAACCTTCATTATATCAACGGCTTGAGTCCTATGCCCATGGTCTCCCACTTGCAATTATGCAATAGGATGGGTATTTCGTGATATTGCGTAGAGGGTTAATGATAAAGATTCGAAATAATTTTGCACTGGTTTGTTTGCTTGCTTTTGGCTTAGATGCTTTCGCTCAGGATCAATCTTCGTGGCATCGTCGCGTAGAAAATAGTAAAAATGCGTCTTATTCAGGTGCAGAGGCTTTTTGCGGCGCTTTGCCAAAGCAACAAAGAGAAACTTGCCTGAATGCTTCAAATACAAACGACGATATTGATTGTCCACAAGATTTTGCAAATAGAAATCTACCCATCATCAAAGCAATCGATTTAGAAATAAACAAGATAAATAGCACTACAAACGAAAATCACTTGCTTATTGTTTTTACAGGTGAAAGCCATGCAATCGATCATTTCTTGCACACGAAGCAAACTCAGAAAAATGTGTTCTATATTTTCCCCGATATCACAAAACCTCCGACACCATTATTTAATCGAAGTGATGTTCAAACATTTTGCGATGATTTCATAAAGTATATTAATAGCCAGGGATGGAATACCCAAGGCGTGTACGAACTTGAATTGTGGCTTGAACACTTACGTGCACAGATGTCTTTTTCGCTTAATGACTATTACAAATATCGTGAGAGAAGGTACTTGCAATCAAAAGCTTGCGTCACAAAAAGGGGTTCAACCCCGGTTGATAAATCTACTACACCCGATGTATTCATTGTTTCAGATATTCATAGTTACGAAAATACAGGTCATATTGACCTTCTTCCAACTGTAGACGAGTTAGTGGATCTTTTTGATAACGATAACTCTATTGTTGTTCATATTCTTTTCGAAGGGATACCTAATAATCTTTTAAATGAAAATCCTGTGAACGTATTAAACGCTATGAATGTAACTACCGACGATCTTAATAACTATATTAATAGGTATAAATTCACGGAAGCAATTCTAGAGCCTTCTCAATCGTTACGGCCATCGATTATTGTATTTCAACGAAGAATTCAGGATTATATATACCAAGGGATAACTGTAAAACTCGTCGGCCCGTTATTGACGTCTCCTGACACAAAGTAAGTCGCTACCCCGCATTTATTGACGACCAGAATTAAATTCGGGGTAATTGTCTGGAACTGTCCACCTTTGCTGTTGGAAAATCTCTGAACCGTCACCATAAACTTGGAACAGCTTTTGAAAACCAGGCCCATTCGGTAAGATTGAATCATTTGTTTTCATACCAGCAGAAGGCAAAGCATCTTTCGGAAAGATGCTTAAATAACTTGTTGCCGAAGCTGATGGATTGAGTTTAGTTTGTTGAGTGGTCGAAGGATTTATGATGTTAGGTGTTCGAGACAATCTATCCCCGCCTCCTAAATGAATGCCATAATCTTGTAGATTAATAAGCGTTCGATCACCAATGTACTCGCCGATGCCCATAAACGTATCTTGTTCTGGATATCTTTGACCATGTTTAATAAGATTTACGGTTTGCCTAAGCTCTTTGGAAGATACGACCGTTAATGTTTGTTTCACTTGAGTTGGCAGAAGGCTATTGAGTCGTTTTTGTCCCTTTTTCCCGCCTACAAGAAATAGATCAGCTAGAGCACCAGTTTCATCGTTATTTAAACTTGGTGATGCATAGTATAATCTAAGTTTACCTGCGTTATCAGGTGCGATCTCTAGTTGCCTTGTGTCAGCCGGCATAAAATAAGTCTCTACAGTCGTTTCAAGACCCACACGTGCGGGAGCACGCTCCCACATATAACTACTGACATTTTTACCCACTTGCTTAAAAGCCTCCACAGTGGCTTTAAGTGCGCAAAATGGTGGGCACGGGAAAAGGCCCGTAGGGTCAGTAACAGCGACTGGGTTATTATTGGCATAGGCATAGGCAGAAAGTGCCGGATTGGCTTGAGCCAAAGGATCGGGGCGAAGAAAGAGACCTAAGGTAGGGTCATAATAACGCTGATTCGCGTAGTCAAGAGCCGTAGGAAGTTCATCGTGGCGTTCGTAACCTGTGAACGATTGAGAAATTTTGAGTTGCTGGGAATCAAATGTTTCCTCGGCAATTTCTTCTCCAAAAGGATAGTACCCCGAAGTTTTTAAAATATCTCTGGATTCATGTATTGCGACTCGCGGTGAGCCAAGATGATCATGAATAAAGTAAGTCATTCCTTGACGCCCCAAATCGCTACCACTAGGAATATTAATGGCAGTGTTTCCTAAAATATGCTTTTGCAGAACACTGTTTTTATATTCTGCAATGGGAGTGCCCCCCATGACGACGGTAAATAGAATTTTTTCAGGTGATACGTTGTTACCATTCACTACATAGTGTTGAGTTCTTACCCTTTGACCATCGTGATTGTAGTCAAAACGCAATTCTTTGGTTGCGCTATGAATACGAGTGATACGCTGAGAAGGTGAATAATCAATTTGAGCATTATTTCCCCAACGAGAATCATATACAAGGTTTCCTGAAGCGTCGTAACTAAAAGTTGCCGCTTGCCTACCTGAAATCGTGTTGAGCCGGCGCTGGTTATCGTAATAATAATTAGTATAAGGATCATTGGCTCCATTATTTTGATACATTTGGCGTATGGATCCCACTTGGTTGTAGACTGCATTCATAAGCGTTCCCTGAGAAGTCCACGACGTGCCCGAATTTGTATATAAATTAACGGAAGCCAAAAAATCTCTAGGATTGTAGCGAAAGGTTTGTGCCTTCATTTCGTGCCCGATCGTCTTTTGATGAATCCAGGAAGGCGTTGCATCTTTCCTCGTCGAAACGTTACCAATAGAATTGTCGTATCCAAATTCCATACCGATGGTATCTCCACCAACCGAAGCACTCACAGAGTACGGTGAATTAATTGAACTCAGACGATTCCAGGCATCGTAGGAATAATCCGTCACCTGAAGAGGGGGTATTAATTTTGGCATAAGTGTCTTGGTGGTGAGACGATCAAGATCGTCATAAGCCCAAGAAACAAAATTTGCGCCAGACTTGCTCACTTGCCTAAGCCTCATGGCATCGTCGTAATCGTAGCTCAACGATAGGGCATCGCTCGCACCAGCTTGGTAAGACATATCTAGGAGCGTTCCTAGGTGATCAAAAGACCACTGAGCTTTTTTAGTGGAGAGTCCTGAAAGAGAAACGCTTTGTTCAATGGTTTGGCCAAGCGCATTGTACCCGAACACCTCCGTCCCCGCGCCATGAATCACTCGAGTTAAGCGGTTTTGTCCAAATTGTGTATTGTTGATAGGCACGCTACTTGGGTAGGTATCAAAAAAATATTGAGTCGCAAGAGATCCATTTTCATAAACTTTTGTTTTGCGACCGAATTCATCGTAACTAAAAGTAAGTGTGTCTTGGTTGGCAAACTGCTTTGACAGTACTTCACCAGCTAGATTGTATGTTAGGTCAGAC
>JAGRAY010000130.1 GCA_020434375.1 Bdellovibrionales bacterium
ACAAATGACGACAAAACAAAAACCTCTTATTTTTGAGTATGACGACTACAGAGAGTTTCTCAAAGATATGTTCAAGTACCTTAAATTGCACCGTCGGGGCTTTTCGTATCGCAACTTTACAAAAGAATCTGGCATTTCCTCAGCTGGATTCCTAACGCTCGTTATGGAAAGTAAGCGAAATCTATCTTCCGAAAGCATCACCAAGTTTTCAAAAGGTCTTCGCCTAAACAAACAAGAGTCAGAGTATTTTGAATCCCTCGTTCTTTTTAATCAAGCTCGTACCAATGAGGAAAAAAATCGTTATTTTGAAAAACTCAGCAAAAATAGAAAATACCGAGAGATTCGTCTTCTTGAAACAAATCAATTCAAATTTTTTTCAAAATGGTACTATTCAGCTGTCAGAGAATTGATTCACCTCAAGACCTTTCAAGAAGATCCGCGTTGGATATCAAAAACACTGGTTCCGAAAATTACTGAAAAACAAGCGAAAGAGGCTCTAGAGCTTTTGCAAACTTTGGGCCTGGTTAAACGAAGTGAAGATGGCATTTTGCAGACATGTGAAGTCAATATATCTTCTGGCGCTGAAGTGGCGTCTTTAAGCGTGAAAAACTATCACCATCAAATGATTCATGCTGCGGATCGCGCTTTAGAGTTGATTCCTGGAAACGAACGCGATATCAGTGCGGTAATCTTGACCTCGTCAGAAGAAAAGCTCAGTGAAATCAAAAACGAAATTCGTGAGTTTCGGAAAAAACTGCTTTCCTTGGCTTCAGAGGAAGTGAGTAAACATGACCGCGTTTATCAATTGAATATGCAGTTTTTCCCCCTTTCTAAATCAAAAGACTCTCTATGAAAACATTTACCCGAATCCTTCCTGCAATTTTATTTTTTATTCTCATCCACTGCGGTACGGAAATTGGCAATCCAAGTATTATTGATGTCGATTTAGGATCTTCAGACAATACGGTGGGTTACTTCTCAAACGTGGGCACGATTCAACCAACCACAACATCTCAGGGTTTAATGAGCACTATTCGTGCCCTGACTCCCGCCGAACAAGATTTCAATAATGCGCCGCTCTTAAAACTTTCTTCTACAGGTGTCATCAGTGCGGCTATTCGCGTAAGCAACTTTAAATCTGGCTCACTTCCTAAAGTGGTTCGCATGACAAAGCTTTTAAATAATAACGGCAATATTTACGTTCTATTCGACCAAACATTAAATCTCTCAGGTCAACTTTGCCGGCTCGTAGAGATTACAACCGAAAATATTTTAAGATGCGTCGATTCCGAAACTCACCCTGCTCATTTAGAGGGACCTAATTACCGACTAAGCCAAGCAGACGACAAAAAAGACTTTCTTGTCGCCTTTGATACGGCTACTTCAAAGCTTTATTACAAAACCACTAACACCACGATTTCAGAGGATGACTATTCGATGGCTCTCTCCGATGCAGCGGGTACACAACGCATTACCAACAGCACATATACTTTTGATCGCGTGATACAAAAATCAGATGGCAGCATCATTGGCTTAGGCTGTCATGAATATAATATCAACACAAACCCATTCTTTGAAATTCAGGTCTTTGAAGAATGCTTGATTCAAACGGATTCAGTTACCAATCTATCTGGAGCCATCATTCCAGATATGATGTCAAATTTGGAAGCAAGGGTTTTTGATCTTAGAAATGATCGAGCGCTCATTACAGTTAGTGAACCCGCGGAAGACTTTCACTTGCGAACTGGCCCTCTTGGAGAAGTTATTTCATTGTCAAATTTTTCCACAGATTTAAAAACTACGCCTTCGTTAAATCTGTCAATAACTACCCCGCTACACTATGTGTATGAAAATACAAACGGAGATATTTGGGGTCTTTATAGTGTAACAACAATGAATTCATTATCTCAATTCGCTGTAAAACTAGGTCCGAATTATGTGGCATATGATTTCACGAATAAAACATTCGATGCTTTTGATCATATCGATGGAAGTCGAGGAGTTATTGTGGGCACAAACTCCAATGGAATCCAACGTGTTATTTCAGTCGACCATGAAACTTACGATTACATCACTCTACCAAGTCTCGACATCGATGTAACTGCCGCCAGACTCATTGCGACTGATCAGGTTGTTTTTTCAGGAAAAAGTCTAACGTCGGAAATTTATAAATACTACCTCTACGACCTTGGAACTCTCCAAGAAACGCTCCTTTTCACCACAACCGAATTCGTCGATGTCCATGTGTTGTAATAATTATAATGATAATCCATTAGTAAAAATCAAAAGTGTTTTCTCATTATTTTCTTACAAAAGCAGGGGCAGATGCCGAGGGGTTGTTTATTGGAGCAATTGAAAGTGCCGTAATACTTTTGGCAAGACTGGGGTCTAGTGTAATCCATAAGGTGGAGGTGTCTTCGTCACATTCAAGCATCTGGGGTTTGATTTGACGAGAGACCGAATGAGGCATCATCATCCCTGTTGAACCACTTTTAGAAGACTTTTCAAAATAACCTGTTACCACATAATCGTTGACCTGATCTTCCTCCTGACACCCCGTAGTGGCTGTCCATAAGGTGTTCTCTGCTTTTGGTGACACCACTATGGAATAGGTGGGTTGATCACCGCTTGCTTCTGCTCCTCCATCTACGCGAGTCATCGATGCACCTCCTGAGTTTTGCCCGCCTGTTGACACCACAGGTGATGAGCGACGACCAGAAGTCCCCTGGTTTTGTTCAAACCTTAAACGATATAACGTTAGCATCAATGTTTCAGGGGAATCTCCAATCATTTGGCGAATCCTGTGCCTTGGATTTTCACTCAAACGACCAAAGACATGCTCAGTCCATTGGGTATGCGTTAACAACGTCAGTTGCAACGGGATACGCTCTATTGCGCTATCTTTCGAAGCCTCAAACATAGCTGCTTTGGTCTTTTCAAATTGACTCTCGAGTGCTTCATTCTTTTCTGGAGCCTGCTCTTCTCTTTCTAGAAGAAATGCTTCGTAAGGCTCGGCAACTTCTGCGTAACGATCATAATCGTTCTCAAGAATGCGACTGATGGCTAGATCTAATGGCACAACGCCCAGCCTTTCTTCCTCAAGCCATCTAACGCCAAAGTGCCGCATTTCATCGAGACCCTTCGTATTGCACAATATCGCTTGAAGACTCTTTTCAATATTGTCGGTTTGGGTACCCTCTTTTATACTTGGCCTTTGGCAAATCATCAAAGCTTCACTTTCCTCATCCCCTATGGCGGCATCTAAAATCGCCCATAACTCTCGAATCCGCCTCTCCCATTGCTCAAGATTTAATGAATACCCTTGCCAACTCGGATTGTATTCCCCTGACAGATTCTGACCATACGAAACATTTTGCAAATCTTTTGCTAAAAACGAATACAAATTATAAAAGGCAGCTAACACGATCGCATTCATTTGTGCATGTTCCTGCTCTAGTAAAAATTGAAACCGCTGCATCATTTCTATTTTTTCTTCTAAGTGATTTTGAATCCATTCAACCGTTAAATATCCTGAAGGATAACTCCCTTCATAGGCCATATGTTCGTGCCACTTCTCCATCCATTCTTCTTGCCAAGCCACAATATCGTCATCACTTGTCCATTTTTCAAATAAGTCATAATAAATAGCGCCCAATCCCGCCGCTATCTCCATCATCACCGCTGCATGTAAAATAGGAACTGGCATTAAAACTCCCGCTAATTCACCAGCAATCATCACCATCACCACATGCGCTACAAGGTCTCTTGGTTTTGTATGGGTCACAAAATAACCAATATCGTCACTTGGCTCACCTCCAGATAACAAAAGCGCTGCCGTGATTGATCGATTCGGCTCTGGTAAGTTTGGCAAGGATCCATACGATCGCTTATGTGGCAAATATGAGAGTTCAAAGACTTGCTTTGGAGGTGCAATATCCATGGTCGTTAGTAGGTCAAAATCTTCTTTCATGGGCCAATCTGCAACAATATCATTTCGTTTCGCTCGCATCGTATCTTCCTGTGCTGTCATTGAAAGCACTGGAGGCAACATACCTGGCAGCCACATGGGTAACCCATGAAGCATATAATCTAGCGCGTAATACCGTCTGTATTGAGGCATCAGTTCTCTGGCCTGGGCTTCACGGTATTGATCAAGCTGGATTCCCGACGTCACACTGCTTTGAATCGTCATTCCTGCGCCTAAAAAAATCGGTCCCGTAAATTGCATCATCGCTTGAACAAATCGCTGGGTATACAACCTAGGCAGTGCTTTAGCTGTTGTTGCAAGCTTCGCTTTGATCTTTTGATCCTCTAAAAACTTCGCAAGCGTAAATTGCTGACCTACACCGCTACCCACCACCACAGTACCGAATCCTAAAAATCCTATAAAATGCGCCGGTTCAAATATTTCCTCAAAGCATGTTCCATACGCCTGATCCATGCGATACCCCATACTCATTTTTTTGCCGCTGCACATCCCTACCATGGCGATCATAAAATACACTTGTTGAACCATGCCTTTGCTCAACCCATAATCTTTAAATTGTAGCTTCCACAAATCTCGCTCTGCATCCCCCATACTAAACAGTGCAGCTTCTTTTTTTCCAAACAATCCCATTTTCACATAAGGCTCTCTCAGATCACTTTTCTCAAGCCATTCAATCATTTTTTCGTGCGTTGCTAAAACCATGGCCTTTGCCGATGAAAATCTCATGTCTTGACCTAATTTTTCGCCAGACATCCACAGTGCTCGCCTTTGATAAATCATTTGTTCTGTCGCTCGAATCAAAACTTTATCAGACCCTAAATCCCCATTCGATGCCCGTATACCTGCTTCATATTGGCTTACTTCAGCCACCATACTCTGTGACATGCCTGCTTTCACCACACTCACCCAGCGATCCGCTCGGTTCATCCCATCGCCTGGTTTTGCCGATGGTCTCCCTTGATTTGGCTCCTCTTTCGGCCGCGGCTTTGCGTTCGTTTCTGGATTGGGTTGCTGCCACCCCTCTTTGGGCAGCGGCTCCACTTTGGGAAACAAATAACTTCGTAAATCATCAAACGTCTCTCGCGCTCTCTTCGCAAACCACTCCCCCGCCTTTTCTATCCCGCGTGTCAACAACCATGCAGGACCAAATCCCACCACTGGTTCATCTCCTTTATCTTTGGGCTCCTTTTTCGCAAGTTTC
>JAGRAY010000131.1 GCA_020434375.1 Bdellovibrionales bacterium
CCTCGGGTATTTCGACCTACATTTCGGTTTCCACTGATACAACCCACTAAAAATAGGGCAACGGCGATCATCGAAAGTGAATAGAAGTAATTTATTTTAGTACTTTTCATTTTGCCTAACTCTTTAATAACTCGTTGCGTTAGCATCGTCAAGTCGTCCTTACGGTTTATTTATGACTTCAATCCTTATGCCAAATCTGTAAGCTACTTACGAAATAAAACAACGTAAAATCAAATAGTTAAAAAAAGCAACTCTTGTGAAAGCACGGGTTATTGCCCCAAAGTTGCCCCAATGAGACAGAGAAGGCACTTTTTTATGTTTATTTATAAAAAGAAACGATAGTTTGGTGCCCATGCAAAACCGCATGACACTCGGGTTATCATTTCTCAAACCGGGCATTTCTTTAAAAGTACGCTTTGCTCTTTGGTTTGCAAGTGTTGGCGGTGCAGGTGATTTTCCAAAAGCACCTGGAACCGTGGGTTCTTTGATAGCTCTCTTTTTATTTTTACCTCTGGTGAATCAATCTTGGCTCATTCAATTATTGGCTGTGGTTTTAGTGGTTCTATTGGGATTTTGGACTTCTTTTGTGGTGGGGCGTGAATCGGGTGTTGAAGATGATCAGCGCATTGTGATTGATGAAGTCGCAGGCATGTGGATCACACTT
The DNA here is from genome assembly GCA_020434375.1 of Bdellovibrionales bacterium. Lineage (GTDB taxonomy): Bacteria > Bdellovibrionota_G > JALEGL01 > JALEGL01 > JAGRAY01 > JAGRAY01. The sequence goes on from JAGRAY010000131.1 coordinate 665, forward strand.
TTATTTTTTCCATTTAATATTTGGGTTTTTGTAGGAGGATTTTTGCTGTTTCGTGTGCTTGATATTGTGAAAGTTTTTCCAGCCAATTACTGTGATGAGAAAATTGAAGGAGGTTATGGCGTCATGTTAGATGACGTGGTGAGTGGAATTTATGCGAATGTGATTATTAGAATGCTCTTCCATCTCTCGGCACTATTATGATGGTCGAAATTCTTACCTTTGGTGATGAACTTTTAGATGGTCGCCGAATTGATTCGAACTCGGCCTGGCTTGGGCGCAGATTAACGGCTCTTGGTATTCCGCCGAGATTTCATCAGACCACTGCAGACCGCATGGACGAAGTTATTCAAGCGTTTCACCATGCTCTGAGCCGAGCTGATGTGGTCATTACTACGGGTGGACTTGGCCCAACGGCGGATGATCTCACGTTTGAAGCTCTTTCTCGTGCCCTAGATCGACCACTGGTGTTTCACCCTGATATTTTTGAAAAAATAAAAAGACGGTTTGAAGCTAGAAAGTTGGTATTTCCTTTGTCAAATAGAAGGCAAGCACTGCTGCCAAAAGGATCGGTAGAGCTGCCGAATGATTGGGGAACTGCACCAGGGCTGCGCTTGGAACATCAAGGCAAATTAATATACTGCCTTCCTGGGGTACCCTCAGAGATGAAAAATATATTTGAAAAAAGTATTCTTTTGGAGCTAGAGGCTAGAACCCAAAAAAATTTGAGACGAACAGAAAAAATATACTCGTTTGTTGGAATTGGCGAGTCGCTTCTAGAGGAGGCTATTGACCGATGCAAGCTTCATGAGATTGCTGATTCCGAAATTCGCGTGGCATATACGGCATCTTTCCCGCAGGTGGATGTGACGCTATCTGTTCTCTCGAATACGCAAGATTCATTGAATCTTGCTCTATCGGAAGCTCAAAAGCGGATGCTCGATGAGCTAGGATCGTATTTGGTATCCGAAGGAGGCATTTCGATTGAAAGCCGAATTATTTCAGAATTTAAACGGCATGAATGGACGCTTAGCGTCGCTGAATCTTTTACGGGAGGCTTGCTATCCTCCAAAATCATAGATGTTCCCGGAAGCTCTGACGTGTTTGAAAGAGGATGGGTTACGTACAGCAATCGTTCTAAAATCGATCTTCTTGGCGTTCATTCTGAAACCCTTGAGACGTACGGGGCGGTTTCTAAAGAGTGTGCCATGGAAATGGCCAGAGGTGCCAAATCAATGAGCGGCAGTACCATTGCAGTAGCGACAACGGGTATCGCAGGACCTTCTGGAGCTACGTCAAAAAAACCCGTAGGTTTATCGTATATTGCCGTGATTGGCCCGAATATTGAAGAGTCAAATCTTAAAGTTGGTGAGTTTCAATTTCAATGGGACAGAAATCGAAATAGAACGATTGCTGTCTATGAAGCTTTAAAAATGTTAATAGGAGTGGTGTCCCCGGTTAAGGGTATGACAGTTTTTTGAACGTGGATTATATGAGACTTGAAGAGACTGTCCTGAAATGTCTAGATTCTAGGCGGAAGCGAACGAGTCACCGAAGCGTACTTTTAGGACGTGAGGATGGCGAATGAGTGACAACGATGAAGATGGCCGTTTCAGGGTAGTCTTACAATAGGGAAAGGAAAGCATATGTCATTAGATGTTGTAAATCGAGATAAGGCGATCGACCTCGCAGTTGCCGCCATAGAAAAACAATTTGGAAAAGGTTCCATTATGCGTCTTGGAACCGATGAAGCCTTAGTCAAAGGTATTGCGGTTATCCCCACAGGTTCGCCTAGTCTGGACTTGGCTTTGGGTATTGGTGGTCTTCCACGCGGCAGAATTGTTGAAATCTTTGGACCTGAATCTTCCGGAAAAACAACGCTAACACTTCATGCTGTGGCAAATGCGCAAAATGCCGGTGGCGTTGCCGCATTTGTAGATGCTGAGCATGCACTCGATGTTTCGTATGCTCGTAAGCTGGGTGTCAAAGTCGAGGATCTATTGTTATCCCAACCAGACACAGGCGAACAGGCTCTTGAAATCACAGAAACTCTGGTTCGATCAGGTGCTGTCGATGTTGTTGTGGTTGACTCTGTTGCCGCCCTTACACCTAGAGCTGAGCTCGATGGTGAAATGGGCGATTCGCACATGGGGCTTCAGGCTCGTCTTATGTCGCAGGCACTTCGAAAGCTGACTGCCGCTATATCGCGGTCGAATACCACCGTGATTTTTATCAATCAAATTCGCATGAAAATTGGTGTTATGTTTGGAAGCCCTGAAACAACGACAGGCGGCAATGCTTTAAAGTTTTACTGCTCTGTGAGGCTCGATATTCGTCGTATCGGTGCCATCAAAGATGGTGAAAATGTCACGGGAAATAGAACTCAGGTAAAAGTTGTCAAAAATAAACTTGCCGCTCCCTTTAAGAAGGTAGAATTTGATATAATGTATGGCGAGGGTATTTCCAGAATAGGTGATATTCTAGACTTGGCTACGGCTCGTAATTTGGTGGAAAAAAGCGGCACATGGTTTTCGTATAAAACAGAACGCATGGGACAAGGACGTGAAAATGCAAAGAATTTTTTGCGAGAGAATCCTGAAATTCTAAATAAACTTGAAGCCGAAATTTATGCATCAGCAAATCTCCCAGTTCCGGCCACACCCAAAGTAACTATTTTGGAAGAGGTTAAGGAAGAAACCCCTAAAGCTAGTGCAGCTAAGGAAAAAGGAACTAAAGAAAAATAACTTATGGAACTTGCAGAGCTGAATGAACTGTTAAAACTGGCGTCCGTGAGTCGGGCGTCAGATATTCATTTAAAGGCTGGATTGCCCCCAATGTTTAGGGTAGATGGTGCTCTCAGACCTCTTAAAGAAGGTAAGCGATTTACGCCGGAGTCGATTGCGAAAGTGGGCATGGCCATTATGAACCCACTGCAACGCGAGCGGTTTAAGGAAATGTGCGAAACAGACCTTGCCTACGGTGTGCCGGGAATAGGACGCTTTCGCGTCAACGTTTTCCAACAAAGAAGCAGCGTGGGCATTGTGTTTAGGGTCATTCCATTTAAAATCGCTACTCTAGATGAATTGGTTCTTCCTAAGGTGATTGAAAAAATCGCTATGGAGCCTAGAGGTTTGGTATTGGTGACAGGCACAACAGGTTCTGGAAAATCGACGACGCTTGCATCAATGATCGATTATATTAATGCGCGACGAACGGCTCATATTTTAACCATTGAAGACCCTATCGAATATCTGATTCGAGATAAACGATCGGTCATTAATCAACGTGAAATTGGCGTTGATACAAGGTCATTTGCAGATGCGCTCCGAGCAGCTCTTCGGCAAGATCCAGATGTGATTCTTGTAGGAGAAATGCGTGATCTTGAAACCATTGAGACCGCAATGACTGCTGCAGAAACGGGTCACTTGGTTGTGTCAACGGTGCATACCCTGGATGCGACCGAAACAGTCAATCGAATCGTGACGGTATTCCCGCCTCATCAACAAAAACAAATACGTCTTCAGCTGGCATCGGTTTTAAGAGGGGTTATTTCTCAACGCTTAATTCCGCGCATTGATGGAAAAGGTCGTGTGCCGGCTTGTGAAATTATGGTAAGTAACAGCCGTATTCGTGATCTCATTGAGCATGAAGAACGAACCAAAGAGATTCATGGTGCGATTCAACAGGGTTTTGTGTCGTATGGTATGCAAACTTTCGATCAGTCTCTTTTGAGTCTATGCAAACAAAATCGCATTACCTATGAAGAGGCCTTGCGCCAATGTACGAATCCAGATGACTTTGCGCTACGTATGAAAGGTGTTTCGTCAACTTCTGATACAAGTTGGGACGATTTTGAAAAAAAAGATGAAAACGAGCATGCTTCGTCTAACAAAGACGATATGAAAATCGAAAGATTTTAGGACTCATGAAAGCGCTCTCGTCAGATGAGATTCGAAGGCGTTTTGTTCGGTTTTTTGTTGAGCATGGACACACGCCCTATCCAAGTTCGTCGCTCATTCCTACCAATGATCCAACGCTTCTTTTTACCAATGCAGGAATGAATCAATTTAAGTCAGTTTTTTTGGGCGAAGAAGCGCCCAAACATCAAAGAGCAGTGAGTATACAAAAATGTGTTCGCGCAGGAGGAAAGCACAACGATCTTGAAAATGTTGGCTATACAGCACGCCATCATACATTTTTTGAAATGCTCGGAAACTTTTCGTTTGGAGACTACTTTAAAAAACAAGCCATTTCATTGGCTTGGAAGTTTATTACGAGTGAGTTAGAAATTCCTGTTCACAAACTATTTGTGACGGTTTTTCAGGATGACAAAGAAAGCCTTGAAATTTGGAAGAACGATATTCAGATTGATGTACAAAAAATATCTCGCCTGGGTGAAAAAGATAATTTTTGGTCGATGGGTGAAACAGGACCGTGTGGACCTTGCTCCGAAATATTTTATGACCAAGGTGTGGGAACAGGCTGCGGCAAAGCCACTTG
>JAGRAY010000132.1 GCA_020434375.1 Bdellovibrionales bacterium
CACAAACGGTTGAGTTCTTGGGCAATAGCCTGCTTTCTCTTAAGTTCCCAGGTTTCTCTAGATACTTTTTCGCAATAAGGATCGAGTGTCCAATTGATTACAAATTGTTTGCCATTAACTTCATGTTTTATTTCTGCGATTGACCTATTACGTGAAAGATATAGTACGATTTCGACGCTATGATTTTCGATATTGAGTCTGTCGTAATCGCTGGAAAAAAAGTTGGGAGATAAAGTGTTTCCAGTTTTACGCAGTACTTTTTTGAATTTAAAGTCTATTTCTCCCTTTTCAGGATCTCCAAAGTAAGTAGTGTTTCCGCTCAAATTATCCTTGAGATAGTCTCCTTCGAGACCATAGTATCCTGAGTCTCGTGAGAGAGAAATACCTTTGGTTCCATATCCAATTTTTAAGACAGCCCATAGAGATTGTTCGCCGAATAGATCTTTTAGCTTAGCAATAATCGATGCCATGAACTGATCTTCATCTGTATCTGTAAATTCAGAGGGATATTGAGCATCGATGACACGAATATCTCGATACGTCCAGTCGGGCCCCCCATTTGTCCAGTTGCAATAGTCCTTGAAATAGCTATCTAGATTTGTGGGCGTGGGATATCGATCTAATGTTTCGGCTGGATCTTTAGAATCAGAGCTTCCTTCTGGTGCCGGCCCAAAGTGTGTGCCTTGGTCGTCGTCTTGAGGCTTTTGCCAATTAGGATCGACGGCTTGTGTTCCAACCCCGCCGGGTTCTGCTAGGCTGATACCTATAAATGGTCCTACTTGTGATAGATCTATAGGTGTGGTTAGAAGATCGTCAACAGTCCCATCTGTTAATTGAGGCAGTGGCCCTTCAGTTTGTGGATCCGATTCCGAAACCTTTGAACCTAACATGGCTGAATGAGGCAATACACGAAGCAGCGAAAAATTAGCATAGTCATTTTTGGTTGTATTATCAGTATAGCCATAGTGAAGTGTAGCTCGATCATAGTCTTGTCGCGTTGTCATGGATCCTAAGCTTTGTTGGAGTTTCCAGTTTTGGTATTCGGCTTCACGGGACAAACTAACTTGCGATCGATACGGATGGCCCATAAAGTTATGCTCCAATCCCGCCGCATGAAGAAATTCGTGAATAGTCACATGTTTGAAGGCATTTTCGTATGTGGCTTCTCTGAGTTGTCCATAGACATGATCGATCCGATTGACGTAGAGAATCACATCAGCATCGAGAATCTCACCGGTTTTTAAATCAGAATAAATCGCTGTTAAACCTAAAGGGTTGACCATCGTTTGACTATCGTCAAATCGAATCGTGTGGGAATAATCGACCACGTCGTCAGTATTGAAACCATCTATTTCATTGTTTAAATGGAAAAACTCACCGGAAGTGAGGTTTTCTTTTTTGGCAACGGCATTCATATGGTCTACGACTTCTCGCACCCACTTGCGTTTTTTGTCATATTTCGAATCTTTTGCTGACTCATGAAAGGTAAATGTGATGGGTAGTTTTTTTGGATCCCAACGAATAATATAAAATTTTTGTTTTTCTTGGTTTAACGTAAACAGCATTCCAAGATTGTCGCAGTCGCGTTCACGCAAAATATTTGTCGGCCAATCGGCGACATCGTGGCAATTGGTATCTTCTTTGGGAATGTATGACGAACCACTTTGCCTTGGCGTTCGAGGTTTTCCATTAAACACGGGGCTATTAATGCTTGTATGATCAGATTCTGAAACTGGAAAGTCTTGTCCGTCGATTGTAGGTTGAATTTCTGATGCAGGAATATCTTGGATATGTATTTTGATTGGATCACTGGGTTTGCTCAAAAGCCCATCAGGATCGACAGCAATCACGACGACATAAACATCTGTTTGGCCAGAGGGTATGGAAACACGTTGAATCATTTGCGTTGTAGATCCATCGGTAGTTTTGGCGTAGGCTTCTTCTTTGGGGAAGCTTTTTTTATTGGCATCGGTGTAAACGAAAATCAGATAATCAATCTCATTTTGAGGTGTTGAGTTTCCAGACGCATCTTTGTCCGTGGATCCTGACCAGGCCAGCGTCCCGTTTGAAAAAGCCAGTCCATCGGGTTTGGAAGGAGGGTTTTTTACAACGACTTCTTGCTTGGTCTTAGGGGCGGGTTTGTTCTCGTCCTCAGAAGATTTTGTCTTTGAGCATGCAGAAAGCAATACAGCAAATATGCATAAGGAGCCCACAGCTAAGGTTTTGCTAAAATGTTTCACCCCGAATGTACATACCATAAAACTCACAAATAACTCAATGCATTATTTATATTTGGTGTATCCATAAAGCATTGAAATTAATAGTTGATTTGATCATATTTCACAGTTAAACCGATGGACATATATGGGCCAGATATGGGACGCAGATATTGAAGTTTCGCTGCCTCTAGCGAAGCATTTGATCTTGTCTCAGTTTCTAAAAATAGCTTGTCGAAAGATAGTCCATTTGGGAGAAGGTTTTGATAATCATGTATTCCTGATAAATGATGACATTGTTTTTAAATTTCCCAGGCGCAAGAAGTATATTGATTTAATTCAAAATGAAATGAACGTGTTGTCAAACATTACGTTGCGAACTGATGACGTTACGGTTCCAATACCAAAGTGGGTCGGGCAAGAAACCAAAGAATTTCCATGGCCATTTTGGGGGCATGACCTTATTAGAGGAGTTGAAGGCCATCTAGTAGAGCTAACACGAAATCAGTTAGTCAATTTGGGAAAAATGTTGGGTCGCTTTCTCAGGCATCTACACCGTGTGGATACAATTTCATTAGAGAGCAACATTCCTCCAGATACGCTTGGTCGCCTCGATGTTAGAAAACGCACAGAAAAATTAAAAGGCACACTTGAAGAGTTAAACAAAAAGATGGGCGTTCAGACATCGCGAAAACTTAAGTTTTTTTTGGAGAGCATGAAAGAATTTACTTTACCAGAAAATGTTACTCTGGTTCATGGCGATCTCTATGCAAGACATCTTGTTATCAACAAAGGAACGCTTGCTGGTGTGATTGATTGGGGAGATGCGCACCTTGGAAATCCAGCTATTGACTTGGCAATTGCATATACATTTTTATCTAAAGAGGCTCGGGAGGTGTTTTTTGAAAACTATGGACCCGTCGATGATGTCACATGTCGATTTGCATTATTTCGTGCACTTTGCCACACTGCTACAGTTATGATCTACGCGATGACCCTAGAGAACATACCTATGCTTAAACAATCGCAATCAGCCTGGAAAAGATGTGAGGACGCTCTGGACTAAAATACTTTTACCAAGAAAAGATGGTATGTGTTAAGTTGCTGGAGACTCAGGAGGGGGAAGACATGATAAAAACTCTATATAGTAGTATTTTACTAAGCACGTGCTTTTTAACTGTGCACGCACAGGATAATTCTATCACAGGAAATCCGATATATTTTTCTCTATACAACAGCCTTTTGGAAAATATGCCGCAGGACCAGGAAGTTTGTTCGATTAACAAGTACGTATCAAAAATTGAAAAAGGTAAATTAAAGAACAAGGCGCCAAAATTCCTCAGTGATCAATCGAGAGGTGTGGCGATACAGGGTGAAGCGTCGGCTATTATTGCGTGGATTGAAACATATAATCCTGGAGGAGGCGAAAGAAAGGGTGTTTATGCATGTGTATGCCTTGGGAAAGATAAATGGGATTGTCCCGCAGTCTATGATGAGGCTCTAAACAAAGGCACTATGTACACAGGTTCAGAAATCTATCAACCGGTCGATTATGTGAGTGCGAGTATTTCTTCAACATCTGCCAGTGTTGTTTGGACAGAAAAGCTTTACGAAGACATGCCTTTGGAAGAAGATGCTGACAAGTCTACAAATGTAAAACGTATAGCATGGGCACATTATCATGATCACAACAAATGGATACACCCGATGGCTGGTGATCCTATAGATTCTACAGGTTTTCTTTATGTGCTTGAATCAGACAGTCCAATCAAAATCAATCCGATTATTACCAATACCGAGATTAAGGATAACCCAGCTGAACATGTTCTCATGATCGCATGGGGATACGTTTCTGAAAAATATGGAACTGACAATGGTTTTATAGAACATCACGTTTGTCACGAAGAGGTTTGTCAAAAAAAAGCTGAGTATGGTCTGCCTAAAGAGCTTTCATCTCGAAGAGTTGATACATTTCTATCGTCGGATGGCAATACATATTCTCTTGATATCGTGTCAAATAACAATGATGCTACAAAATCACTCCAGTTCATAAAATACAAACAACCATAGCTACAATAAGTGGGATCTCATTGAAAGCAGTCCATAGAAATAGACACGAATGGTTAAATTGAAGGACATATCTAAATATATGAAATATCGAAATCTTAGCTCAGAATTGTTGTTGAATAGGAATTTTAGGCTTTGGAGAATTTTTTGTTTGACGCTTGTATCGACACTTTCAATAGTCGCCAATGCAGATCAAGAATTGCATGACCAGCGGTTAGAGATAGGTATTGCAACGTCACCAGTCTACTTTTTAAATGAAGACGAGTTTGCGCTTGGTTTACATGTTCATGGAATGTATTTAATTCAAGATACAAATCTTTCGATAGGTCTTGGATACGAAAGAATATTTGATGATCACAGACATCAAACGATTGGTGTGGTTGTTGGTTCAAATATATGGAGAGGATTGACTCTAAATGTGAACGTAGGTGCAACGTTCGACGAGAATGCGATAAGTGAATCAGAATTCGCACTTCATCTTGAATCAACCTACGAGTTTTCTATTGATTGGTTTCATTTTGGGCCGGTCGTGGAGTGGGCTTATGATCCCAATGATCAACACATTAGCCTTGGTTTACATACCGCCCTTCATTTTTAGTACGTGAGGATGGCGAACCGACAAGCAACGGCGAAGATGGGCGTTTCAGGGCAGTCCCGGTGGCGTTGTTCAGATTATCGCGTTTAATAACTACCTCGTAAAAACGCCACCTGAAAAACTATCAGCTTATAACCAGCTATCAGCAAAATATGATCTTCCTGAAGGAAATCTGTGGAATATGGGTGACCGCATATTTGGTGCTGCTCGAAAACTTTCACCGGAAAATCGGAACGAATACTA
>JAGRAY010000133.1 GCA_020434375.1 Bdellovibrionales bacterium
ATAACTTTCAAATGTGGGCGATTGATAAATAAATTGAAACTTCGTTTCGCGACGCCACTCGTAAAATCAAACTCCAAATTTTTCTTTTGGTAAGGAAGTCGATAGGCAAACTTAATTTCATAGGCTCTATTTTTTGCCGGGTATAATGGAGCCTTAAGAATTAGTGCTGGAATTTTTTCGTCTACCTCAAAAATATTTCTAAGTAGATCCGATAATTCCAAATCAAACCCATTTTTAGCCAGAGGAATAATATATTTTTCTGATTCGGGTGAAAATGGCGCATAGGCCTTATCACTCTCATTAAACAGTTTAATCGTATAGTGAATTTTCATAAGATCACTTCGACCTACTTCGATAAACACCGACTCAATCGATGAAATTTGGGCCAAAGATGTCGTTGATTGAAATACTTCAATCGGGTCACAGATTATTTTATTCGTTTTATTTTTAAACCGGTAAGGCCCTTGAAAATAAGGAACTCCTTCAAAATCGACCGACACAATATACGAATAACTTGGAAGCGATTTCAAGTCTTTAAACACATAGCGACCATTTTTATCGGTAAATACCTCGGCGCCCGCAACTTCCATGTTTTTTTCTAGGATTCTCAAGCGAACTGGGTGCCCTTCAATTATTGTTTCCTTAGTATCCTCACTTCGCACAATGCCTGTTAACTCTCCCGAAAAAGCTGAGCAAATCATCATCAGGTAAAAAACAGTGAATCGTCTCATGGTTTTCGTAAACCTTTGCTTTGCTCGACCTCATGATTAATTTGCTTTTGAATGTGATTCCATTCTTGATCCAAGGCCTCAAGTTGCTTAATAACTTCTACAGCTCTAGCTTCGTAAGAATCTCTCAATTTTTTATAATCATCTTTCGAAAGTTTTCCAGTTTCAAAATCAAAATCGAGTTCTTTTAGAGCCAAAATTAAGCTTCCTTTTTCATCTCTCAAATTGCGCCTGGAACGTTCGGGTACGCTGGTAAAAACTAATCCATACGATTCTTGTTTTCTGAAAAATGGATGCGCGAGCAAAACAACAATCAAAGCAAAAACAATCACGACTAAAAACCAAGCTAACATCTCAGGTTTCTTCCTCGCCATAAATTTCTTTGTGAAGTTGATCAAGATAAGGACGATCTTTCTTTGATACATCTTTAGGTGAGATGCCTTCACTCGTGACAACATTTGCATCACTTCCATCGCCTTTTATTTTCCATCGATATAAAGCCATACCTAACAAACCAGCAGCCACCAAAATTGATACGCTCGGAACAATCCATGCAGCCTTATTAAAACCCTGCTGAACCGGAGACGTTAAGACCTCTTCTCCGTGACGATCAACAAAATATTTTAAAATGGTCTGCAGATCTTCGCCTCTCGCAAGTCTCGCTCTAATTTCTGCTTTGGCTGGGAGTGCCCATTCTCCACACGAACAGGAGGCTAAGTCTGGGAAACCACATCCACACTGGCACTTAAGCTGCTTTGATACTTCCTCTTCAGTAATCGCAAAAGTCACAAAAGATGCACCACACAAAGATAGTACACTCGCAATAATAATCATTTTTAGATTTCTATGCATAAGTGGTTCGCCTCAATCCGTTGGCACCCGGCCACATGACTACCACAGAACCCAAGATCAAGAATAGTCCACCAATCCAAATAAACTGAACCAATGGATTAATGACTGCTTTAACAAAAATAGTTTGATTTTCAGGATCGAATGTAAGCAAGGCAAAATAAAGATCTTCGACAATTGAACGTTTAATAGCGATTTCCGTGCTAGGCTGCGCATCTTCCCCTGGGACACTACTATTATAAAGCACTCGTGCGGGCTTCATTAATGCATATGGCTTGTCATTTTTCCATACTGCTAAATGCGCTGAAATGACGGTTTTATGTGCATTAGACGTCGGAACTAAACTATCGTAGTGAATTAAATAGTTTTCAAATTGTGTGGTTTCTTGAGGTTTGAGCTTAAGTTCTTTTTCAACCTTAAACGCGTTACCAGTAAACCCCAAAAACAAAAGAACAATGCCGATGTGCACAACATAACCACCGTACCTTCGACGATTCGATGCAATAAGCCTAATAAGAGCCGTCATGAAATCTTCCTTAAAAATACGCGCTCGCATTGCAATGCCTTCCCAGTACTCCATGACAATAGTTACAAAAACAAATACACATAGAGATATTGAAATATTGACGTACATTGTCGTTAAAAAGTCGCCGCTTTTTCTTAGGAAGATTAAGGCTAAAACACTCGTGGGTATAACGAACAAGATAGGCACAAGAAAGCTCTTCTTGAGTTGATCTAACGTCGACTTTCTCCAACCAACGATAGGTCCAAATCCGGTGAGAAATAACAACACCAACCCTATGGGAATCATGACAGAGTTAAAGTAGGGCGGCCCAACTGTTATTTTTGTTCCCCTTACCCACTCTGAAAGCACAGGGAAAAGTGTCCCCCAAAGTATGGCAAACGCTGCACCTACAAAGACTAGGTTATTGAACAAAAAGGCCGACTCTCTTGAGACCAACGAGTCCAAAACATTTGTCGATCTCAATGAAGGAAGTCTCAAAATAAGAAGGCCAAATGACACAAGAATACAAATTCCGAGAAAAACAAAAAAGTACTGTCCAACATCACTTTGAGCAAAAGAATGAACGGATGAAACAATTCCCGATCGAGTAAGAAATGTTCCAACCATAGTCATGAGAAATGATAAAATCACGAGTGCCATATTCCACGTTTTGAGCATATTTCTTTTTTCTTGAATAATTGCTGAATGAAGAAAGGCCGTTGCAGTTAACCAAGGAATAAACGCAGCATTTTCAACAGGATCCCATGCCCAATAGCCACCCCAACCTAGAACTTCATAGGCCCAGGATGCTCCCAAGAGGTTTCCAATGGAAAGAAAGAACCAGGCAATAAGTGTCCATATTCTAACTTCGATAATCCATTTGTTATCTAGACGATTGGCTATCATCGCTGCAATTCCAAATGCAAATGGGACACTCATTCCAACGTAGCCAAGATACAATGATGGCGGATGGATCAACATATAATAGTTCTGCAGCAAAGGATTCAGGCCACGACCATCTCGCACATCGAAAGGCATAGTTTGAAATGGGTTTGCCGAAAAAATCAACAATGTAATAAAAAACAAGGCAATGGTCATTAAAACAGCTACAACGTACGGTTGTAGTTCGACGTTTCGGTGCCTGGTTTGAAACACTGCGCACGACGAGTAAACCATAAGAATAAATAGCCAAAATAAAAGTGAACCATTCTGCCCACCCCAAAGCGCTGCAATCTTATAAAAGATAGGCATCGTCAGATTCGTATATTGATGAACGTATTCCACATGAAAACGCCCTTTCAAAAGGCATACTTCAAGGGCTATAACTGCACTCAACACTAGAATTCCCGTTGCCCAAACTGCATTGCGTCCACTTCTAACCAAATGGTATTGATTTGTCCGCGCACCCAAAACAGACATGACAATGGCATAAGTCGCTACAACGAATGCTGCATGAATAAAAATGTTTCCAAGAGTTTCTGGCAAGTTAGTTTTTCCTTATATCATAAGATGGCTGGAGTTTCTCTTCATATCGAGATGCGCATTTTGCCAAAACCGATGACGCAATCACATGCTTTTGTCCATCAAATCTTCCTGTTACAACGACATCAGCAGTTTCCTTGAACGTATCAGGCATCGCGCCTTTATAAAACACGTCTACTGTACTATTGTTATTTTCAACTTGAAATGTCCATGTCATAGCTTGGTCATTTTTAACAATGGAATCCGAAACCACTTTCCCTGCAACTTTCAAGTCCTCATTCGTGTACTTGTCTTTGTCGCGCATTAACTCATCTACGGTGACGTAATATTGTGTGGCTTTAGGTAATGTTGACATCACCGTAATAAACACACCAATAACAATAAATGTTAGGCCAATAATCCATTTTGTTTGTTTTAATTTCACAAGGCCTCATTTTTTGTTTTTCCTCTGACCTGTTCAACAAGCCGAGGAAATATTTCTATAACTTTTGCAAGATCTTCTTCTTTAGTATTCCAACCCAAAGAAAATCGAATGGACCCCATAGCACGATTCTTTGAATAACCCATCGCCGTTAAAACATGTGAAGGCTCGATAGCTCCAGACGTGCATGCAGAGCCTGTCGAGCAATCTATGCCTTCCAAATCGGCTGCAATAAGTAGCGATTGTCCATCGACACCTTCAAAAGTGATATGGGTTGTATTAGGAAGTCGTTGTTGATTTTTTCCTGTAATTTGGCAATCTGGTATCCGCGCAACAAGCGTACGTTCAAATTGGTTTCGTAGTTCCTCAATTCGCAATATTTCTTCCTTCATGCAAGATTTGAGGATGTCACACGCCGCACCCAAACCGATGATACCTAGCACGTTCTCGGTTCCAGGTCTTCTCCCGCTTTCTTGAGGTCCACCTGACCAAAGACTTTCAAACGCTGTACCTTTTCTTACAATGAGTGCTCCGACACCTTGAGGCGCACCAAATTTATGACCAGAGAGAGTCATCATATCGAACAAAGAATCAGAAAATTTCATGTTTAATTTGCCTGCTGTTTGAACAGAATCGGTATGAAACACAGTGCCTTGTTTCTCAACAGGTTCAAATGAATGAACAACTCCTGTTTCATTATTGGCATGCTGAAGTGAAATAAAGTCGAACGTCGAATCAATATCTTCCCAAACATATTCACCGCTGCTGGCTGTTTTAATATATTTGACTTCAGCGCCATTTTTTTTTGCGAGCCTAGCTGCCGATAACACGCACGAATGTTCAATAGAGGAAGTGAGTATTTTTTTATCTTGCTTCTGAAATGCTTTCCAGGCCAAATGATTACTCTCAGTTCCTCCTGAAGTAAATATAACTTCAGACACCGCTGCACCAACCAAGCTAGCCACTGATTCACGTGCCTGATCCAATGCTTGCCGCACCTTTCGACCACTTCCGTGAATACTATTTGGATTACCTGCATCACTCATATGATTAAGCATGACTTCCTTTACTTCTGGTCGCAGGGGTGATGTCGCATTATGATCCAAATATATTCGTCGCTCTGTTGTCACGCT
>JAGRAY010000134.1 GCA_020434375.1 Bdellovibrionales bacterium
TCGAAGATCCCAAAGTGAATAAAGTGCATGAGATTGAGTCTGTGCATCTGGATCTCGAACCATACTTTTAAGAACCTCTTCCGATATTTTCTGAGGAATTCGCCCTAAAATAAAAGCTACATCTCGCTTCACTTCTGGAAACGTACTTTGTGACATTTTCACAAGACGCTTGATTGCCTGAGCATCTTTTACAATTAAAGGGTGATAAGCCAAAATTGTCGCAAAGTGAGGCTGCATCTGTTCAACTAAATCTAACAAAACTGGAATAGCTTGTTTGACCTTTCTGGTTTGCAAAAGGTACGCTGCTGTTAAGCGAACACTGAGGGACTCATCGTTTGCCAATATCTTTAAAAGCGTTTCGTCGACCAATGCCGCAACAGCTGGAGCAGAAATCTTACCCAAAGCTCTTACAATTTCCTGCCTAACTTCCACTTCGGGATCTGAAACATGCATGGTTAGATGCCTAAGTGTTTCAAAATCATCGAGGTGTCCTAAACTCTCTGCAGCTTTTTGTCGAATAAGAGGATCTGAATCTGATAACCCTCCTAAAAGTGCATCTCGCTCGCGCTTTTGTCTCATACGCTCAGAAATATTTACTTTCTCTGGTCTTTTGACTGAGCTTTTTTGCAAAGATTTTTTTTGAACCGCTCTCTTTTTTTTGGGTAAAGGCTTCATGGACAATTCGACAATTTTTTCACTTCGTTGGTTCTGTCGATCGACAAGGTTTCCCCATTGTTTCAAAGACGATTGGCTATTATAAAAAAAAGCGGTCAATCCGTTATTGCGAGCATATCCCAGAAATTCGATATAATTTCTCACCAAATTTTCAAGAGACATTGACTTGGCCAGCAACGATATTTTAAGACTTGCTTCGATAATATCTTGCATTTTTGCTTCTCGAAGTGCCTCTGATAAACCTACGAAGTCTTTAACTTCTAACAATGACCAAGCTTTCGTATTTTTCAAAAACCCAAGCTTTTTTAAAAGCTCTTTAAGAAATGGGTCAGCGACCAGAAAATCGTCAACCATGGCCAGTGAAGCAAAGTATCGAATTAACTGGTAATCCAATGCCAAATCTTTGTCTAAATTTGAGGAATCATCAATGCCAGCTGAAAACCTGGCACCATAGAGACCTGTAATGGTTAGTTTTTCTCCACCAACACGAAGAAAGCTCTCAAACTTTTCCAAAAGCTCTAATTGCCCTTTATGGTAAAGCATCGAACGATAATCGACTTTTCGACGAAAATCGTCCTCCATCAATAGCTGGAAAGACTGAAGAATCGTTTGTTCCGACCACACAGCATCGGCCTGCCTTTGATCGTAGGCCAAACCTACAAGTTCAACACTCATGGTTCTGCCTGCCCCAAAAGCGATAAAATTTCGCTCGAACGTCTTTCGGTCGCTTTTATTTCAATACGTCTCATGGTTTCCGACTCAAGTTCAAAATACAAATGTATTGTATCGCCTGTCCACACACTTGGAAACTTTTCGAACCATTCAATTAAAAAAATATGGGTGTCTCCCAAGAGATCCAAAATTCCTAGATGATCAAATTCTTGAAGATTCTGAATTCTATAAAAATCAACATGACAAACAGGAGTCCTAGTTGGGTAAAAATTAGCAATAATAAACGTAGGGCTATTTACAATTTCGTCTTTAGAAAGACCTAGCCCTTGAACCACACCTTGAACCAACGATGTTTTTCCTGAGCCCAAATCACCATGCAGCGCAACCACGTCTCCTGGGATCAGAAGTTTTCCTAAACGCTGCCCCAAGGCCTGCGTTTCTTTAAGAGAGTTACATTTGAAGATCATGAAGTTTCAGTATCGTAGGAAGCACATCGAGAAGCTCATGAGCCAAAACTCCTCGAGGTGCCCTTTCCCGACGAATTTCATCTGCGGCTTGGCCGTGCATAAAAGTTGCCATTAACAAGGCATTTAAGGGATCAACTTTCTGGGCAATGAGACCTCCGATCATTCCGGAGAGAATATCACCCATTCCCCCAGTTGCCAAAAGCGAATTGCCGGTAGGATTCATCCATACCTCACCATTCGTGTTTGCGATGATCGAAAATGCGCCTTTAAGTAAAACCATCAGATGTGCATTTTGCGATAGAGATCTTGCCACATCCATTCGAGATGCTTGAATCTCTTGAGTTGTCATATCAAGAACTCGAGCCATTTCCCCCGGATGAGGCGTAACAACAATAGGCTTAAATTTTTTCAAATTGATAGTATGAAGCTTAACGCCAAGGGCATTTAGTGCATCAGCATCAAGCACCAAAGGTAATCGAGTTTGCTCTACGATAAATTCTATAATGGACGACAATGCCTTTGAAGGAGATAATCCCGGACCGGCAATACATACGTCGTTTTGATTTAAAAGTGTTTCAATCTTTGGCAAGGCTTCAATGGTAAGACAACCATCAACGTCAGGTAGTGACTCAGACATGGCTTCTACAAGTTGGCGCTTGACAATAGTATGACATGAACCAGGCACCGCTACGGTGACAAGCCCCGCTCCAATTCGCAAAGCACCTAAAGCGGCTAAAACGGCCGCTCCCGATTTTTCGGGTGACCCTGCAATGATAAGAACTTTTCCGAAATCTCCTTTATGCGCTCCAAAAGTCTTGCGTGGATACCATGTTTTAAATTTAACAGGCGTAAGCTCGTAGGTCGCACTTGTTTCAAGATGTTCCAGCCATCTGGAATCTATCGATATGGGTTCGCAAAATACGGTACCCGATAGTCGCGGCCCTTCATCCAAAAAAAGCCCTCTCTTTTTACAGACAAACGTAATCGTCGCATCCGCCTTAATACACGAACCCATAACTTTGCCACTATCTGCATGAAGGCCCGAAGGTAAGTCCAAACTATAGACTTTCTTAAGGCGTGTTTGCCTTTTTAATAAATTAATATGCTCGATCCAATCTGAGTACGGTGAGCTAAGATCTCTCGAAAGACCCGTTCCGAAAATTGCATCAATTAAAATATATGACTGATCAAGAATCATCTGGTGTTTTGAATCTAAATCATTGGGCGTCGCAAAGTGGAATATGGGAACACCCTGCTTCTCTAGCGCATTGTAGAAAGTTTGGGCTTCGTACGAAAATTTCAAAGAGCCACTCGATACGATCCAGACATAAACTCGCGCTCGAAGCAAGTGAGCATATCGCGCAAAAACGTAACCATCTCCACCATTATTGCCGGGTCCACAAAACACTGAAATAGTTTTTCGTGATAGCTGTTTTTCAAGTTTTTTGACTCTATCGTATGAGGCCTTTCCGGCGTTTTCCATGAGTACCGAGGCAGGAATTCCCATGTCATGAATCGCATACTGATCGAGACAATTCATTTCTAAGCTCGTTACAATACTAGGGAAACATGTGCGTCTTGGAAGTTTTGTCACAACAAATTTAAAACTTTAAATTCACAAAAATCTTTTCAGCTTCTACCTTCACGTCAAACGTATAAATAAACTCATCTGGAATAACCGTGGACTCTCCGGATTTTAAATCGAACTTCCAGTTGTGCGCGGGGCAAGTAATAATACAGCCTTTCAGTGTACCTTTTGAAAGTGATTCTCCCTGATGCGGGCAGGTATCCTCAAAAGCATACCAAACGCCTTCAATCTGACTCACGGCAACTCGCTTTGTGCCAATTTGCTTACATACGATTGGACTATCCTTAAACTCTTGAACGGTTCCAAATAAATGATAATTCTCTTTTTCTTGACTCATGCCCTAGTATTTTGAATAGTCTTGCTTATCATGTCACTAAAAAAAACCGTTTTATATTTTGTGTCTGCTTTATGTGTTTTAAGTGCTTCAGCTAAAACACCTTCCAAATGGTCAGATGAAATTCAAATTCCATTTACTAAAAAAGTTCTCCCTAATGGTTTAACGGTTATTGTTCATGAGGATCACAAAGCGCCCATTGTAGCCATTAATATTTGGTATCATGTAGGATCCAAAAATGAAAAACCAGGGAAAACGGGTTTTGCACATTTGTTCGAACATTTGATGTTTAACGGAAGTGAACACTTTGATAACGACTACTTTAAAGCCCTCGATAAAATTGGCGCCACAAGCACGAATGGATCAACTGGTTTTGATCGCACCAATTATTTTCAGGTTGTGCCAAAGCACGCCATTGACACTGTATTATGGTTGGAGTCCGACCGCATGGGCCACCTCCTTGGAGCAATTACTCAAGAGAAACTCGATGAACAACGCGGTGTCGTTCAAAATGAGAAACGTCAAAGAGAAAATGAGCCTTATGGAAAAGCTTATGAAATCATTGCACAGCAAAGTTTTCCATCAGATCATCCCTACTCATGGTTACCAATTGGTTCAATGGAAGATCTTAATGCTGCTTCTTTGAAAGATGTACACGAATGGTTCAAAACATATTACGGTGCGGCCAATGCGGCCATTAGCATCGCGGGAGATATTGAAACAAAAGACATTCTTCAAAAAGTAGAACACTATTTTGGAGGTATTGGATCAGGTCCTCCTCTTGCAAAACCCGGACAATGGATCGCTAAAAGAAATCAATCTTCTCGTTTTGTACTTCAAGATCGCGTTCCTCACGCGCGCGTTTACAAAGCCTGGAATATTCCTAGCCTTAAAAGTGCTGAATCAAATACTCTTAATATTTTTAGTGATATTTTAGCGAATGGAAAAAATTCTCGCCTCTTCAAACGTCTGGTCTACAAAGATCAAATTGCAACGGATGTCTCGGCATTTTTGTATGATGGTGAAATATCCGGTGTTTTTTATATTGTAGCAACTGCAAAACCTGGGCAAAAACTGGACCATATTGAAACCATTGTCAACGAAGAGCTTACACGCCTTATTCAAAAAGGACCGACGAAAGAGGAGCTAGAACGAACAAAGGTAAGCCAATACAGTTCTTTTGTTCGAAATCTTGAAAAAGTAGGTAGCTAGTCGGGAAAAGCCGAACTTTTGATACGAGGAGAGATCTACTTCGATGATCCTGCTGCTTACAAAAAATCGTTGGATGAAATTCAATTTTTGACCGTACAAGACCTCAAAGAGAGTTCTAAACGCTGGC
>JAGRAY010000135.1 GCA_020434375.1 Bdellovibrionales bacterium
GGTATAGGCTATAAAACTTTCTCGCGACTAACCTGCACGAAGAGATTCGGAAAGAGGAAAGGTAAATTGAATCACCGGTTTTCCGATCCATACCTCAACAGAACAACCATGAATCTGAAGATCAATAGGTAGAGAATTTGTCATCTTAAATTGAATTTCTAGGTAGGGAAGTGGAATGGTCTTAATAATAAGCGCATCTTCCATATCTCTAAGTTGAATCGCAATCTTGCTTTTCATCCAAGGTTCGTTAAAAACTTTTTGTCGAATTCCCGATGGAATAAGATAGGGAGCTGCATGAGCTAAAATATTTTTAAATTCCATAGTCATTTGATTCTTCCTCTAAACATAGTCGTAAAATACTAAAATACCTTACACAATTCTATTCCAGCTCAACCCCGTTGATGCTTCAATCGGTTCTATCATTATTTCAGGATCTTTGTTAGGAGGCATGTCCCAAATCAGATTGGCCCGCAACTCAAAACCTCGATCCAAAACTTTACGAAGTGTGTAGAGGACACTCGGATTTTCGTCAATCTTTGTGTCAGATTGAGCTAAAACAGCAAATAGATCTGAAGGAGGCTTTAAGGCTAGGGTGTTCGCAAAACCTTCAAGATCGCCCATTGTTAAACCCTCAAAATCATACGTTTTTTCTAAGAGAAAAGCGTCTGAAATGGCAGAGCGATAGCGCGAATTTGGAGGCAAAAAGTATTGCAAATAAAGGTCAGGAGGTTCATGTCGATCGATTTTAGATAGCTCTATAAAAAGCTCTAGAAGTCCCTTTATTTCATTGTCCGTCGAAAAAATCTCTAACTTTTCAAAGATCTCGTGCCGACCCACACGACCCATACGAGGGGTCATGGTGTATGATGGCAAAGGTGATGTAAAACGAAACCATGGTGCTCGAAGCTGAAACTCAAAGGGTGTTTGAGTCTTTAGATGCTCTTGGCAATGATCGTGAAATTTCTCAAACTGAGACAGTACTTTTTTTGTAGAAGTACCCAGTGCAACAGAAAATGCTCCAACAAAACACTTCATAAATCTTAAAGTGTTTTCAACTTTATCTTCAAAAGTAATTGAAATATATGGATTTTTACTTTCACAAACTATTTCCACAAAGCGTCTTTGTGAGAATCGATCTGGTGTTAAGCGAAACGGTATTTTGTGTGCGGATAAATTTTCAATTTCACGAAGAAGTTGAGCTTTGAATTCTGAATCTGGAGAACCTTTAAAAAGCCAACCTTCTTGAGCCAGTTTCTTTAAATTCTTTTGAAGCGAAACAGTATTTGCATCGGAGCGTTCAAATCCAAAACGAAAGGACTGAACCAACGGCGATTCCCCGCCTGAGATTGCATAGGTCTTGGTAAAATTTTCCCAAAGTTCTTTAAAATTTGAGGCTTCCTCTCCAACAATAAACACCACATCGGATGTACTCATGCTTTTTCTTTTAACATCGATAAGGTTGCGTTCAAAATATCTATTTTTTGAGGAACCTGAGCTTCTTCCAAGGGAACAGCTAGGCCAATTCCTGGTGTGTTTGCGCCTGCAAGCAGTTTTGGAGGTGCCTGCAGAGAATAAAAACACATTTCAAGAATTTTTCGAATGATGTGTTCTCCAAAATTGGTTACTTCTGTGTCTTCATTCACCACGATGACGCGTCCAGTTTTATTGACAGAAGTACGAATAGTCTCATCGTCGAGAGGGTAGAGCGTTCTCAAATCGATTACTTCGATTGAATAGTTTTCTTTTGAAAGTTCTTTGGCAACTTCGATGCACCAGGGTAGGGGGCGACCATAGCTAATCACCGTGACGTCTTTACCTTCAGTACAAACCTTGGCTTTTCCAATCGGTATTTCAAAGTCGGGTAAATCAGGCCACGAAGGTTTCCAGCTCGATCGGTTGTCGAGTGGCGGAGCATCAATCATTTTGGACAGTTCTCTAGGGTCTTTTGTCAGTCCAGGTATCTGATCCTCTGTTTGAACACGAATCAACGCTTTGGGGTACATAAAAAGAACGGGATTAGGATCTTTAATCGCCGAAACGAGTAAGCCATAGGCATCGCGAGGGTTGCTTACCAAAATAATTTTCCAACCTGGAATATGGGTGGCTATGCTTTCAAATGAATGAGAATGATAAATCGAACCATGGATTCCAGCACCGACAGGCGTCATGAGTACCAAAGGCAGGTTGATTTGTCCGGCGGTTGACCAACATGTATTGCCGGCAAGTTTTAATAAATCAATGGTGTTAAAGATATAATCACAAAACTGAATTTCTGCGACCGGTCTTTGGCCTGCCATGGCAAGGCCAATCGCCATGCCAACAATGCCACGTTCATCAAGAGGAGAATTCCAGGCATTTGCGAGGCCCTGCGTACAAGTAAAAACGCCTCCAAGAGGTGGACCTACATCTTCTCCAAAAATATCTTTAACGCCTAACTTTGTTTCTCCCAAGTGGAGTGCAAGTCGTATCGCTTGCGCAATATTGGCCATGATCTACTTAAAAACTCCTTCATATATTGTGCTCGATTCTGGCAATGGCTCTGTACGAGCTTGCTTCAAAGCATCTAGAGCTTCCCCTTCGTAAGTTTTTCGAATCTCTTCGGCTTCCTGTTTGCTCATTTGATTTGCGTTCACCAGAACCTTTTCAAATTCAATGAGGCAATCTCGCTCACTTTGTTCTCGATTGGCTCCGGAAGAAGACGAATGACCATGCAATCTTGAAATCTGCGCTTCTAAGCAGAAGGGACGACGTTCCTCTCGAACAATACCCATCGCGAACTGAAGTTTTTCATAAGATGCTTTGGGATCATTTCCATCGACAACGTCCCATTGAATGCCGAATGCTTCTGCTCGCCGTGCAATAATTGAATCTCCATGGACACTTTCAAACGGCGTTGATATTCCATAACGATTGTTTGTGACAATAATCAAAATAGGAAGTTCTCTGTTTTTGATATTTGACCATGATAGGCAGGTGGCAAAGTCTCCTTCAGCAGATCCCGCATCACCTCCGGTAACTACTGTAATGCCATCACCGCCATATCGTTTTTGAGCCCAAGCGGTTCCAGGTGCCATCGAATATTGAACTTCAATGGGAGAGGTGACACCCATGACATTCCATTCTTTGATGGCGAAATGGCCTACAAAATTTCTACCTTTGGAATAAGGATCAGTAGCTCTGCAATGCATTTGCCTTATGGGGTCTATCATTGGAACACCCATGGCGATCAGTGTGGCTGAATTTCGATAATGAAAGTGTAAAAAGTCAAACGCCAGACCTTCGCCTTTCTTAATCAATAAACCCAATGGAACATTGAAGGCCTCTTCACCAGGGCCACCAATCCAAAAAAAACCATCGTCGGACTTACTCATTTTAATGAGGCGCTCCTCGAGTGCGCGAGCCTTGGCCATAAGTTTATAAATTTGAATCGGATTATAGGCCATCGTCATTGATGAGTTTTTTTATTAACCATATGAATCGCTTTTCCTAAGGTGGCTTCTGCAGCTTCCATAATGGATTCAGATAAGGTTGGATGTGGATGAACCGTGAGTGCAAGATCCTCTATGGTCGCACCCATTTCTATGGCCAAGGTTATTTCGCTAATCATTTCTGATGCATGCTCGCCAATAATATGACCTCCCAAAACAATCCCTGTACTTTTTTCTGAAATGAGTTTTACAAATCCTTCTGTGCTTAATGCTGAAAGCGCTCGTCCAGAGGCTGCAAAAGGAAATTTACCGATTTCATATTCAATATTTTTGGCTTTGGCATCTTCTTCTGTAAGGCCTACCATAGCTATTTCAGGGTCTGTGAATATAGCACCCGGCATGCCTCGTACATCGTATTCAGAAGACAACCCACTAATAGCTTCGGCTGCAACGATGCCTTCTTTAGATGCTTTGTGAGCCAATAATGGTGGACCTGCCAGGTCACCTATCACATAAATATTTCCTGTTCCCTGAATCTTACAATACCTATCAACAATAATTCTGTTTCCTCTCGCAATCAAAGATTTATCAATACCTGCCGGAATATTTCCTTTAATACCGGCTGCCCATATCACCAATGATGATTCAATGGTTCTGCCATCAGCCAGCCTCACTGTTTTGCCATCATAACCCTGTACCAGTGCATCTGTCAGCAGTTCAACACTCATTTTTTCTAAATAGCCGGCAGATTGTGCAGATGATCTCTCACTCATGGAAGCCAGGGTTTTGCCACTGCCTTCCAGCAGGTATATTTTCATTTTGGAAAAATCCAGTTCGGGGTAATCTTTGGGCAGCACATACTTTTTCATCTCGGCAATGGCGCCGGAAAGTTCCACACCGGTAGGTCCCCCTCCCACTACCACAATATTCATCCGTTGCTGTAGCGCATTTTCATCCTGAATGGTAAGCGCTTCTTCAAAATTGCGAAGTATGCGATTGCGAAGCTGTAAAGCTTCTATCGTTGATTTCATCGGTATAGCATGACCACTTAACTGTTCGTTATTGAAAAAGTTGGTGTCGGCCCCTAAAGCAAGCACCAATGCATCATAAGTTAATTCCTCAGTGCTGGTAATGATCCTATTTTCATCCGGGATTACTTGTAAGACCTCTGCCATCCTGATCTTTACATTCCTGCTTTTCTGAAATACTTTTCTTAGTGGGAAAGAGATATTACTGGCATCAAGCCCGGCTGTAGCCACCTGGTAAAATAAAGGCTGGAACTGGTGATGATTGAAACGGTCGATCAGAACGATCTCGAAACCTTTTTTGTTATTCAGCTTCCGGGCCAGCTTCAATCCCCCAAATCCAGCGCCTGCAATAACAATTTTCATGTGTTGATGTTTCACAACGCAAACTTACATTATTTTCAATAATTTCTGAAAATATTAAATATTTATTTTTGGCTAATTTATCTCGAATGAGCGGATAGCTTTTTCAAAGTCCTCATGCCACCTATCATACCTGCCCTTCGGCGCACTGCAGGTAATGATATAAGCCGTTCCATCCTTGATGGTAATCAGTACCCTTGCGTCTATCTCCACCCCCTCATAGT
>JAGRAY010000136.1 GCA_020434375.1 Bdellovibrionales bacterium
AAACAGGGTGGTAGTACTATTACTCAGCAGCTTGCCAAAGGGCTTATGTTAACACCAGAGCGAACCATCATGAGAAAAATTCGCGAAATGATTTTGGCTTTTAAAATGGAGAGCTACCTAACCAAAGATCAAATTTTGGAAATCTATTTGAATCAAATTTTCTTAGGTCATAATGCTTACGGCATACGAGGAGCTGCAAATGCCTACTACGGGAAAGAACCCAAAGATCTTTCTCTTGCGCAAGCCGCCACGTTAGCTGGCTTAACAAGAGCACCTAGCCGAGATAACCCTATTGCAAGCCTGGAAAGAGCCGATGGAAAACGAAAATATGTACTCGGACGTATGCTAGAGGAAAGCTACATTACAAAATCTCAATACGAACAGGCTCTAGACGAAAGTATTCAGCCCCTGGAAGATGAAAATTTGAATTTTAAATATGCACCCTACTTTGTGGAGCATGTTCGAAAATACTTGGTTCAAAAATATGGCGATGACTTGATATTAGAAGGAGGCCTACGCATATACACGACAGTGGATTCCAACGCAGCAAAAGCCGCAGAAATTGCATTGAGACGCGGCATTGAAGATGTCGACCATCACCAGGGTTACTATGGACCGATCACCAAAATCAAAAAGAAAGACCGCAAGGATTATCCATCTGTATTGATGACGGAGCAAGATTCTAAAAAACTTGAACGAGATCGCTTTTACAAGGCATTAGTTACAGATGTCGACAACAAAAAGAAACTCGTATTAATCCACCTTGGACATCGTGAGGGATTCATTGTTTTTGATGACATGAAGTGGGCAAGAAGGCCAAACCCAGAAGTTTATTGGGAGTACGGTTTGATTCAAAAACCCTCTGATGCTCTTAGCGAAGGCGATGTCATTTGGGTTCGACTACCTCGTGACAAGGAAAATTCAAAGCCCATAAAAAATGCGCCCAAAGGACGCGTAAGATTTGTTCTAACTCAGGAGCCCAAAGTTCAGGGTGCGCTATTGGCCATGGATCCATCTAACGGAGAGATACGTGCTGTCGTTGGAGGTTACGATTTTAATAAAAGTGAATTCAACCGAGCTGTTCAGGCAAGTCGACAACCCGGCTCAGCATTTAAACCCATTATTTATACGGCAGCTCTCGATCATGGGTACACACCTGCGAGCGTTGTTCTAGATATTCCAGTTGTTTACGATGACCCAGGGCAGGATTTTATCTGGAAACCAAAAAACTATGCTGGTGAGTTTCACGGTGACACGATTTTCAGAGACTGCTTGGTTCAATCAAGAAATGTCCCCACCATTAAGATTGTAGAAAATATCGGTCTAGACACTGTTATTAGCTACGCGGAGCGCTTGGGCATTCGATCACCCCTTCAGCGAAATCTATCATTGGCTTTGGGTTCATCTTCTGTGACTTTGCTAGAACTCACGAGTGCTTATTCTGTTTTTGCTGCCGGTGGAAGGCGCAGGGATCAAGAAATTTTTGTAAGTAAAGTTCTAGATAGAGAAGATCAGATTTTAGAACGAAACAGTTATCACGATCTTTCGATGGATCTAATTGCTCAAACGATTGTTGCTGAAAAACAAGTTCTTAGTGAACTTCAGCACAAAGAAGCTATTGAAGCAGGGAAGGTTGTTAAAGTAGATCCGGAAGATCCAAATCAACCTGAGATCGTTCCTACGCCGGAAATTTCCTTGCCCAGCGACTATGCGATAAGCCCACAAACAGCGTTTATTATGACTCACCTATTGAAACAAGTCATCAGCGCCGGAACGGCTAGACGCGTATACGATGCCAAGCGCCCAGCAGCCGGCAAAACAGGAACTACAAACGAAAATCATGATGCTTGGTTCATGGGATTTACCCCTGATCTTGTGGCAGGTGTATGGATAGGTCATGACGATGCGAGCAAGAGTTTGGGTACCATGGAAGATGGCGGACGAGTGGCGTCACCCATTTGGCAAGCATTTATGACAGAAGCTCTTGTCAACGAACCACGAGATTTTGAAATACCTGAAGGTGTTATTGCTGTGCCTATTGACCGAGAGTCTGGCAAGCGCACCGAACTGAAAGACAATAATACGCTAGAAGAGTACTTTAAGGTTGGAACAGAACCTTTACTTAATGATCCTGAAAAATCCATCGATAAGAAAAGTGTTCAAGATTTTTACCTCGAAGAATAAACTGGTTTTTTGCCTAGCCTTATTTTTTTTGTTGCCGTTAGCAAGTTGCGTTTTACAGCGGCCCAGGCCCACGATTGTAGAGCCAAAAAATCCTGTTGGCGACGGCGAGATTTTGCTATGGCAATTGTTTCAAAGTTTTTGGTTGCCACCAGCTAAAGATAAAGACCTCATCACAGTAGGTATTATTTCAGAAGCACCTAAAGTTCGATTTCGGTCAGATGGCACACTGACAATTACTGTTTTTTCTGAAGACAAGAGTTTTGAAATTTACTCACCAGAACATGTGACATGGACAGTGGATTCGGCAACAATTACACGCCCTGCGAGAGTCGAATATTTACCTGCGGTTGAAACTCGTCTTTTTATGGGAGAACCTCCCACAACCTTAGCATTGGTAGCCAAGTGGAAAAGTTTAGGTTTTGCGGGTGTTCAATGGTTAGGTCCAAAACAGATGGGAATATCTAGAGGCTCTGGTTCTTTAGACCGATGGATTCTTTCTCTGTCGCCTCCTACAAGCCTAAAAAATGCACAGGCCCTGTGCAGGAAAGGCCGTGCTTCGACAGGATTTTGTAGGGTGCTTGCCTATACGCGCGTTCCTCTTGTTTCGAAAGGCGTGATCCGTGCTGAGAATTCGTCATTTGAACGAGAATTTGAAGGCTTTATTTCTGTAAAGGGAGAGAGGCTTGTTGAAGTGCTAGATTTTGTGCCTGAACCACGAACAAATAATACATCGATTGAAAGCTATTCGTCTCCCCTTTATGTCGTTCCTGTAGAGGAAAATCAATGGGCACTGGTTCAACAAACCACCCTTGGGAATTATTTGAAAAGTGTTGTGCCAAGTGAAATCTTCCCCAATGCACCCATAGAAGCTGTGAAAGCCCAAGCTATTGTAGCCAGAACGTATGCCTTATTGCATTTACCCGCCGATGCAAAGATGCATCCCTTTAGCATATGCAGTACAACCCTTTGTCAGGTCTATCGAGGCGCATCAATCACGCAGGCCAACAGCGATCGTGCTATTGAAGAAACGGATTCATTGGTGCTTTGGGGCCAAAAAGGGCAGCCTGCTGAAACATTTTATCATGGTATATGTGGCGGTCATACCGAAGAAAAAACGGAGATTTGGGGCATGCCTTCACGAAGCTATCTTCACGGCTCTAAAGATTCATTGAAACCGTGGAAGGCACTTTTAAAAGATTCGGATGTTGAGACGTATTTGAAATCGGCAGATGCGAACACTATTTATTGTGGCTCCTCCAAGTATACCAACGAGGAACGTTGGAGATGGGAACGAACACTTCGTACAAAAGAGCTTCATAAGATTCTCGAAAAGATCAATTTATCCCCGCCTCTAACAGGCCTCAAGGTTTTAAAACGAGGCGTGTCGGGAAGAGTATTGTCGCTTGAAATCAAAACGCGCGCCGCATCAAAAATCATTTATGGCGAACTTAAAATACGCATGCTTTTTGGTGGATTGCTCTCGTCTCTCGTGGTTTTTAAACCTCAAACGCGAGGCGATGAAATAGTAGAGCTTAATATCATAGGTGCTGGCTACGGCCATGGCGTTGGAATGTGTCAGGTTGGGGCCATAGGCCGCGCTGAAAAAGGTCAAAATTTTGGCGAAATATTAAAGGCTTATTATCCTAACACCCAATTAGGAACAGTTATGTTAAAATAAAGGGCATTATGTCTTTGACGCGATTTCAAGACACGGAACATCTTGCAAGCGACATCGAAACCTTTGCAAAACGCTTAGACGAGCTTCGCTTAGCCTATGATCAATATTTTAATGGTGTCATTCGTGAGCAACCCGCTGATCTGAGAGCCAAAGTATTTGCTTTTGTTCAAAAGCTCTCGGGTCAATCGCTGCAAAACGCACGGTTGAGATTTAAACTTCAACAAACCATTGCCAAGTATAATTCCTATGCAATTCTCTGGGATCGCACTCTTCGCGAAATTGAAGAAGGAAGGCATCGAAGAGATCTGTTTCGCCTAAAAATTAAAAAAAATCCGCATCCATCCGCAGATTCTAGTACGTCAACAGAGCAGTCAAAATCAACTAGCAATGGAGCATCTCCAGCCAAAAATGACCCGTGGAGTGATTTATTTTCTAAATTTGTAGCCTCTAAAAAATCATGTCGTGAGCCCATAGAAGGGCTAACGCTAGAAGCCTTCAAAAAGACGCTAACAGCTCGTATCCAAACACTGGGACCCCAAGTGAAGGGGAAAAAAGTGAAATTCCAAGTCACTACTGAAGACGGAAAAACGCGTATAAAAACACTGATCTCGTAATAAAAATAGATTGATACAATAAGGTATTTTGAAAATTGGGGTATCTTAAGTTTACACTGTAACAAACGTTCTATATTGAAAAACAAACAATAAAGTTGCTATAATAATTATGTTGTCAATGACAACCGTTTTTTCACCGAAACGGCTATCCCGAGTCGAAAGTTCGGAGTCGCAAAAAGGTTGATCTAAGGTTCATGTGGTTGTGGGCTATGATCGAGGCTTCATCGAAGTGAAAGGAAAAATCATGGAAAAGAAAAACCATAAGAAAAAAGTACAGCTTGAACTCGAAATATTGGAGCTTGAGCAAAAGTTAACGCCGTTTGCTGACACGGACCCGAATGACCCTATGAATGGGTGTCTCCAGAGCTGTGAAGGAAAAATTAATATTAATAATGGCGCAGAGTGCTAAAAACATTCTTTTCTGAATAAAAAAAGCGGCTTTTGCCGCTTTTTTTTTACACTATAGTATTTTAAATTTTAGTTGATACAGCTTAAATTTTGGAAGATTGTCGTATGGCGACTTGGAGCGTAGCGACGG
>JAGRAY010000137.1 GCA_020434375.1 Bdellovibrionales bacterium
TCCTAAGGAGTATATTAAACCCGTGGAAGAAGGTATTCGTGAGGCGATGGAAGGTGGTGTCGTGGCAGGATATCCGTTGGTCGATATTTCGGTGAAACTTGTTGATGGTTCTTACCATGATGTTGATTCCTCAGAAATGGCCTTCAAGATTGCAGGTTCGATGGGTTTTAAAGATGGTTGTAGAAAAGCAGGCCCAATTTTGTTAGAACCCATTATGAAAGCTGAAGTTGTGGTTCCTGAAGAGTACATGTCAAATGTCATTGGTGATATTAATTCTAGAAGGGCGCGTATATTGGGTATGGAACCTAGATCGGGAACGCAGGTTATTTCGGCTGAGGTTCCTTTGGCAGAAATGTTTGGGTACTCAACTGATTTACGTTCAGCGACTCAAGGGCGTGCAAGTTACGCCATGGAATTTCATCATTACGCGCCAATACCGGCAAAGTTGAGTGAAGAAATTATTGCAAAATCGAAGGTAGCATAAGAGGGTGATATGGCTCAAGAAGAGAAAATAAGAATAAGACTAAAAGCGTACGATTACTATCAGTTGGATCAATCGACGACAGAAATTGTCGATACAGCTCGAAGAACGGGAGCAAGAATTGCTGGCCCCATTCCTCTTCCCACAAGAATTAACCGATATTGTGTTCTAAGATCACCTCATACCGATAAGAAATCTCGTGAACATTTCGAAATACGCACACACAAAAGACTTATCGATATTCTTGAGCCTACCCAGCAGACGATCGATTCGTTAATGAAGTTGGATTTGGCGGCAGGTGTCGATGTCGAAATAAAGAGTTATAGGGAGTAGTGATGGCTGCATTGGGAAAAAAAATAACAAAAGACGGAAAGTCGGTAGGCAGTTTTGATCTACCCAAAGCCATATTTGACGAAGCTCTGATGGACCATCTCGTCTATGATTATGTTCTTTCGTACTTGGCTTCTCAGAGGCAAGGTACGGCTAAAGTAAAAGGGCGTTCAGAGGTGAGTGGTGGTGGGAAAAAACCGTATAGGCAAAAAGGTACAGGAAATGCTAGGCAAGGAAGTTCCCGGGCACCAAATCATGTGGGTGGAGGCGTCGTTTTTGGTCCGAACCCAAGAAGCTACAAGTACTCTTTGCCAAAAAAAATGAGAGCTCGTGCTCTTAGAAGTGTGTTGAACCAAAAAATGAAAGAAGAAAAGCTTTTTATTATTGATGACTTAGCTTTTGATAAACCGGATACCAAGTTAGTTGCTTCTATGATGAAAAATTTGGATGTCAAAAAGGCGTTAATAGTTGATCAAAATAATAAAAACCTGTATTTGTCGGCCCGCAACCTAAAAAGTGCGAAATACGTCGAATCGCAGAGTTTGAATGTATTTGATATTTTAAAATACGATAATCTGCTTTTATCCACAGCAGGATTACGAGTTGTGGAAGAGAGGCTGACTCATGAAGATTGAATTACATAAAGTTATTAAAAAGCCTATTGTCACCGAAAAAAGCACGGTTTTGCGTGATCAATTCCGAAAAGTCTCGTTTGAAGTTCAGTTGAAAGCGACAAAACCCTTAATCAAAGCGGCGATAGAAAAAGCATTTGATGTCAAGGTTACCGACGTTCAAACAATGGTCGTTCACTCTAGGAAACGAAGAGTTGGCCGCTTTATCTCGAAATCAAAAAAATGGAAAAAAGCAATTGTTACGCTTCGTGAGGGTGACAATATTCCAATCGTTGAAGGAGTTTAGTCATGGGATTGAAAACATATCGACCACTGACGCCTAGTCGTCGTTTTATGACAACGCCAGATTTTGGCGAAAT
The DNA here is from genome assembly GCA_020434375.1 of Bdellovibrionales bacterium. Taxonomy (GTDB): domain Bacteria; phylum Bdellovibrionota_G; class JALEGL01; order JALEGL01; family JAGRAY01; genus JAGRAY01. The sequence goes on from JAGRAY010000137.1 coordinate 1,803, forward strand.
TACAACCGATAAGCCACATCGTGCGTTGACAACGAGTCTTAGTAAGTCTGGTGGAAGAAATCATTATGGTCGAATCACAAGTCGCTGGTTAGGTGGAGGCCACAAGCGACGTTACAGGATTATCGATTTCATTCGTCGTGACAAAGAAGGTATTCCCGCGAAGGTGTGTACTATTGAGTACGATCCAAATCGTTCGACGCGCATTGCGTTACTGGCTTATGCCGATGGCGAAAAAAGATATGTTTTAGCCCCTCATGGTTTAGAGGTCGGAACGACTTTAATGTCGGGGCCGGAATCCGAAATTCGCTCTGGCAATGCAATGGTTCTGAAGAAAATTCCTGTTGGTACGATTATTCATAATATTGAGTTAAAAGTGGGTCGTGGTGGTCAGATTGTTCGAAGCGCTGGTGGCTCAGCTCAATTGATTGGACGAGATAATGGATATTGCCTGGTGCGATTGCCGTCTGGGGAGACACGCCGTGTTTTTGAAGAGTGTTATGCGACGATAGGGCAGCTTTCGAATCTTGATCATGAAAATATGACCATTGGAAAAGCTGGTCGATCGCGCTGGCTTGGTCGGAACCCAAGTGTTAGGGGTACAGCCATGAATCCTGTAGATCATCCTCACGGTGGTGGTGAAGGAAAAACCAAGGGAGGTCGCCACCCGGTATCACCATGGGGTATACCAACAAAGGGCTATAAAACTCGACGCAATAAGAGTAGTGGTAAGTATATCGTAGAGAGGAAAAAGAAATAATGGGTAGAAGTACGAAAAAAGGTCCCTTTGTGGACGCCTCGCTTTTGAAAAAAGTTCAGGAAAACGAAAAATCAGGAAGCAAAAAAGTTATTAAGACTTGGTCAAGGCGGTCGACAGTTTTGCCAGAATTTGTTGGACATACCTTTGCTATACATAATGGACGAAAACATCTTCCAATTTATGTGACTGAAAATATGGTTGGCCATAAAATGGGAGAATTTGCGTTAACAAGAACTTTCTCGGTCCATTCTGGAGATCGAAAAACAGAGACGTCTCGGTAGGTGGAATTATTATGGCATCACGTTCAACAGCAAAATATCTTAGGGTTCCTCCACGGAAGGCGCGTCTAGTCGCGGACTTGATTAAGGGGAAGCAAGCAAAAGAAGCCACTGTGATTTTAAAATACACGCCAAATAAAAGTGCCAAAATGATCGATAGCATTTTAAAAAGTGCAATTTCAAATGTGACTTTTGATGGCAAGGTGGATGAAAAGAACCTTTTTGTTCGGGAGGTCGTTGTAAATCCAGGGCCAACGATTAAACGTTATAATCCAAGAGCACAGGGTCGAGCAGATCGAATGAATCGAAGAACAAGTCATATTACGGTCGTTCTGGACGAGAGATAAATAGGAGGAATTTGTGGGTCAAAAGGTTAATCCAATAGGTTTACGTGTAGGCATTATGAAGCCATGGTCTTCTAGGTGGTTCGCCAAAAAAGAATATTCTAACTTGCTACACGAAGATCTTAAAATTAAAAAACTTGTCAAAAAACAGCTTTATCATGCTGGGGTCTCTCGTATTGAAATTGGTCGAGCGGCAACAAAGTGTAATGTGGATATATTTACTGCCAGACCCGGCATTGTTATCGGTAAGCGGGGTGCGGGTATTGACACTTTGAAGGAAGAGCTTCAGCGAATGACTTCAAAAGAAATTATACTAAACATCAAAGAAGTACGAAAAGCCGAGCTTGATGCGCAGCTAGTTGCCGAGAATATATCGATGCAGCTGGAGCGCAGGGTTTCATTTAAGCGCGTGATGAAGCGGTCGGTTCAGTCTGCCATAAAACTTGGCGCTAAAGGAATTAAAGTGCGAGTGGCGGGCCGTTTGGGTGGATCTGAAATCGCTAGGTCAGAGTGGTATATGGAAGGTAGCGTGCCTCTCCATACATTAAAAGCTGATATCGACTATGGATTTTCAGAAGCCAATACGACTTATGGAAAAATTGGAGTTAAGGTTTGGATTCATAGAGGTGAGTTCGAAAGTAGAAAAAATCAGCAGCAAGATAATTTTCTTGCCGATAAAGCAGTGGGTGGGTAACGAGACATGCTTCAACCAGCAAAAGTTAAATACAGGAAACAACAAAAAGGTCGCATGAGAGGTACGGCGTATCGTGGATCTTCTTTAGCATTTGGAGACTTCGGGCTCAAGGCTATGGAGTGTGGTCGAATTTCTGCGAGACAAATCGAAGCTGCTCGTATTTCGATGACAAGGCATATTGACCGCGGCGGAAAAGTTTGGACTCGAATTTTTCCAGATAAACCTATTACAAAAAAACCCCTCGAGACTCGTATGGGAAAAGGTAAGGGTCCTTTAGATCACTGGGTCATGGTAATAAAGCCAGGTCGTATGCTTTATGAAATGGAAGGCGTGAAGCCAGAAATTGCTAAAGAGGCCTTTAGATTAGCTGCACATAAACTACCCATTAAAACGAAAGTTGTTTCAAGAGGTGCATGATGAAAGACGCCAATAAGACAACGAAGGAAGTTTTAGCTAATTTGAGAGCTTTATCAAAAGAGGATCTTGAGAAGAAAATTGTTGAGTTTGAAGAAGAGGTTTTTGGTTTGCAATTAAAACAACGAACAGGCCAGCTGAAATCAACCTCAGACATCAAAAAGGCCAAAAAGCATTTAGCTCGTGCTAAAACATTAATTTCGGAAAAATTGCCTGAGGAGGCGAAGTAGTTTTATGGAAAATGGTAAAAAGCGTATATATCGTCGGGAACAGACTGGTGAGGTTATTAGCGATAAGATGAATAAAACGGTCGTTGTTGTTGTGAAGTCACGAATTCAACATCCCCAATACGGAAAAGTGTTAACAAGGCGAACTAAATTTTCTGCACATGATGAAAAACAAGTTTCTAAAATTGGAGACATTGTGAAGATTCGTGAGAGCCGACCTTTAAGTAAAACAAAAAATTGGAGAGTTGTCGAAGTGGTTAGGGCTGCGATTGGAGACCGTACTGTTAATATTGCAGATGTAGAGATTCCCGCCAAGAAGAAGAAACCTCAAAATCAGGAGAGTCACGTATGATTCAACAAGAATCAATGCTCGAAGTGGCAGATAATTCCGGAGCCAAAAGAGTTCTTTGTATTAAAGTTCTTGGTGGTTCGAAAAGAAAGTAT
>JAGRAY010000138.1 GCA_020434375.1 Bdellovibrionales bacterium
TGGAAGTTGCCTACTGGCTCCGTCGGTACGCTCCAAGTCGCCATACGTCAATCTTCCAAAATTTAAGCAGTATCAACTAAAACTTAAAATACGATATAAGTCTCTTTTTGCAATTTGCAATTTCATAGAAAACAAAGTACCTCTTTGTTCATGAAAGCAATTAATACACCAAACGCACCAAAGGCTATTGGCCCTTATTCCCAGGCAATTTTAGTAAATGGATTTCTATATACCTCTGGCCAAGTCCCCCTAAACCCAGAAACAGGAGAAATGGTTGGAAAAACTGTTTCAGAACAAGCAGAGCAGGTTTTTAAAAATCTGTCGGCTGTTTTAGAAACAAGTGGATGTCATTTTTCTGACGTGATTAAAGCCACCGTTTTTTTGACCACCATGGATGATTTTCCAAAACTTAATGAAGTGTACGCAAAACATATGAGAGACCATAAACCCGCCCGAAGTACTGTTGCGGTATCGGCCCTTCCCAAAAATGCCTTAGTCGAGATCGAATTGATATGCAAAGTGCCTTAATTAACGCACGCATGTCATATAAAACGTGATAATTTAGGCATTTGCGGTTCTCCTTGACACATTCGCATCAAAGAGCGAGAATGATTAACGCAAGATGTTAATAGTAACTTTAAAAGCAATGAGGAGATCATGCAAGAACCAAAACCTGTGAGAATTATAAAGAAGTATCAAAACCGTAAGCTGTATGACACTCAAGACAGTTGTTATATTACGTTAGAAGACATTGCGGCAATGGTTCGCAAAAATGAAGAAGTTAAAGTGATCGATAACAAAACCAAAGGTGATGTAACCTCGATTATCTTGACACAAATCTTGGTTGATCAAGAAAAGGCGGCAAAGTCGATTTTGCCCTTATCTCTTCTCAAGGATATTATTCGAAAGGGACAAGGATCTCTATTCGAATTTATTCAGCAATATGTCATTCTAGGATTGACGACTGAGCAGGAGAGAAGAGAAGAAGCAGAACGTTATGTTACAAAGCTTGTTGCACGCGGTGAAATTTCCAAAAATGATGCAAAAAACCTTATCAAGGAAGTCACTGACAGCCACACAGATCAAAGTGATTTTGATCAATGGGTTGGACAACGCGTCACCAACACGCTTCGTGATACAACAAAGTTCGGTGAAATTGAAACCACCATTCGTCAACTCAATGAAAAGCTTGAACGCTTAGAAGGACGAGTTCAGGCAAATTAACCCTAAGTTATTTGCCGAAAACAAAAGAGGCGGCTAAATGGCCGCCTCTTTTGTTTTTCTAGTCAAACAAGCTTTGCGTCGTTAACGTATAGGTATTGAACTCCGAGACGTGTAAAGGCTTTTTGTTTTTTTCCCGCACTTTATATGTGTTCGTTCTTTTCAACTCGATAACCTTGGCAAGAGGTTTTTCAATATTCCCTAATGACAATTTCGACAAAGGAGATTTTCGTTTCAAAACAAAGATCTCCTACCATAGTGGAGGTAGTTATTTTTCAAGCAATAAGGGTGGTCTCTTGGATCTTCTTGGAAAGAAAACATCATCTCTACCAAACAATACTCAAGAAAAATATCAAGATGTTCTGGCATCATTCGAGCTGCAATATGGATTTACTCAAAATACGAGTCTTTATTTACTAATCCCATTTGGATATCGGACTGAAAATCGTTCAATTAACGCAGAACAATTTGGACTCTCAGACATTCATAGCGGTTTTAGCTGGCGATTTTTTGATCGCGCAGAACACGACATCAAATTGCTCGTGGACATAAAATTTCCAACAGGTACGACCCAAATTGGATTTTCCGACCCCACACAAAATATTTCCCCGAAGCTTCCTTTAGGAGATGGAAGCACGGATTTCAGCGGTGGATTACAATTTACACAAAATCTTTTGAACACGTTGAGTATCGAAGAAAGTCTTACTTATACCATTCGATTCAAGACACTTGCTGAATACCTTGATTCCGGGTCTTTCACTTTCTTTGATTCGAATGGTAACAGCTACAACCTCCCTATTGGAAACCTAGAAATAGATTGGGGAGATGAACTTAGAGGTCATATCGGGTTTCGTTTTAAATTCTTGAATCATTTTTTCCTTCGGGTTCGGGGGAGCTATTTTTGGCGAGACCATACGCGCGTGGAGTTCTTTGACTACAACACCTCGGGGAACATCACGACCTCCGCCAAAACCATGCTCAACCTAGGCCGAAGTCACTATGTTTCAACGATACTAGCGTTAGAAGCTCTGCTTTCCAAGCACTGGTCGGTTGAGGTGGGTTGGAGTCACCCCCTTATGGGGAAAAATTATCCACTGCCAAGCTTATCGTTTGTGGAGTCTTTATTAGGAGAAACCTATCACCTTGAAATGACATATGCATTTTAGATTTCTGCTCTTTTACTTTTGGCTTGTATTAAATTTACCCGCAGCTCAAGGTTTTAATAATGCGGATATTCACTGGAAACAATTTAGTACGGAACACTTTGTCGTTCATTACTATGACCATGTTGCCTGGACAGCAACCAAAGCAGCCAACATTGCCGAGGAGATTTATCCCTTTGTTACCGAACGCTACCAATACACACCCAAAAACAAGACTCATTTGGTTATTCGAGATGACGAGGACACTTCTAATGGTTTTGCTGTTTACGGTATAAACTTCATTACACTTTGGGCAAGCCCGTCTACGCATCGTCTCCGAGGACGAGTAGATTGGATACGCGCCGTTCTCACCCACGAATTTTCCCATATTGTGTCTCTTCAAGTTTCAAGCCCAACTGGCTTTTCCATCGAAGGTCTTCGCTTGGGAGGTGTTGCAAACGGTAACACACAAGAAAACACTGATTTGGGAGTGACTCTTTTTGTTCCAACGCATCCTTATTCACGTTGGTGGGCAGAGGGCACAGCACAGCTTGATACTGCCGAAAAAGGTTTTGATCCCTGGGACACCAGCCGTGACATGCTCCTTCGAAGTGCGGTCCTTGAGGATAATCTTCTTTCATATGATCAAATGCGTAGTATATCGGTTCAAGAACACTTTGGTGGTGAACTCGTCTACAACCAGGGTTTATCATTTCTTCTTTGGCTCGGTCAAACATATAGCCAGAGCATTAACCAAGATTTGGCCATCAAGTTTGGCCGATCGTGGTCGTACGATATTGATCACACGCTAAAAACACTAACCGGACAGTCTGGACGTGAACTTTATCATCAGTGGAAGAGGTTTCTTCAAAAACACTATCAAGAAGAGACTAAACATATCTTGAGACATGAAACCAAGGGACAAAGGATTTTTTTACTTAGCGAAAGGACTCTTAAGAAAGTTCCTGCATCAGAGAAACCCTATGAGGACGGTGTTTTTGTGGCTTATCCTCGCTTTTCTCCTAATGGGCAATGGTTTTCTTGGATCAGCGATGGAAAACTTTACATCCAGGAATTGCATCAATCTTTTGATTTAACCGCACTAACAAATGCTCAACTAAAAACCTGGGACACAAACCGCGAACTTCGTCGATTTGTATTTTCTGCAAAATTTTATAGCTGGTCACCGGACTCCAACCGATTAGTGATTTCTAAGAAACAGAGCACTGTGTTTGGCGGTTATCCTTACCACGATTTATTTATTGTTAATTTGGAGATCAATGATAAGCCACTGAAAAAACCAACCATCAAAAGACTCACAAAAGGCGAACGAGCAACCCATCCTCGTTGGTCACCAAAAGGTCTTTGGATTGCCTATTCAGCAAACATTGATGGCAGGCGCGAATTGAAACTCATTAATGAGCACGGATTTAAAACTCACACGTTGGTATCCGTTCACGGAGCAGAGGCGACGGAGCCTGTATTTTCATCCGATGGAACCAAGATTGTCTATACATTCTTTAATAAGAATCAATCCGACCTTTGGATGATCGACTTGGGCTCTCGACAAACCAAACCGCTCATACTTGACACATTTGATGATCGAGATCCAGAGTTCACGCCTGAAGGTAACAGTATTGTCTTTTCATCCGATCGAAGTGGCATTTTTCAGATTTACGAAATGAAATTATACGATTCGACACACTCACTAAAGCCATTGACGAAAGTAGTGACAGGAGCATTTATGCCCTTCATGGTGCCAGAAGACTCCAAAGATCTACTCTATCTTCGTTTTAGTTCATTTGGATTTAAGCCGCACTGCTTGTCGCTCAATTCGTTAAAGAATAACAATATTGAGCAATTACACGATACGATCAGTAAAGAAAAAGCGGAACAAATGCTTTCAACTGAAACATTTTCACCAACACAAAATGTAAAACACTATCAACTAACCATAAGACCTGTTCGCGCATTTCCAAGTTTGCTTGTCGAGAATGGTCGTTTCAAAGCCGGACTTGCACTTCAGATTGCGGACTATCTTGAAAAACATAGCCTGACAGCTTCGGCTCTTTTTGGAAAAGAGCAAGACTACCAGTTTTCCTACATCAATAAAGTATTCGTTCCTACGCTTTCTACTTCATACACTTCGTATATTCGAACTTCGACCTTTAAATCTTTTAACGACGGTGACGGCATAGATGATGAACCCAACTCTCTTTTACGAGATAATATCCAGTTTATTTCCGGTGGTATTTCCCAGGATTTTTTGCTTCATGATTTTTTCAAAGGCCAACATACGTTGAATTTGCAATACGAACGAAGATTTGTAGATCGACGTATTGGCTATCCAGCACTAGTTGCAGATACAGTGACAACAGGTTTTCGACTTATCACCAATGATAGCGCCAAACTAAGTTGGATTTTTGAGAACACCTCACAAACAAGTGACAGAGACAGTGATATCAACCCCAGAAATACAACGTCTCTTTCTTTGAGTTACGCATATATTCATACGGATGTGTTTTCACCTAGCCAGTCATATTTTCACCATGAAACTGTCTTAACTCTGGATAAAACATTCGCCCTTTCCAAAAG
>JAGRAY010000139.1 GCA_020434375.1 Bdellovibrionales bacterium
ATTTTTGGCACACGACACAGTCAATCGATCTTTCGACCATAATACTAACAAATTGGCCTATCGACTTTTCGACGTGTAGAATTAAACTGTATGCTTCAATGGTTAAAAAAAGAAAAAATTATATCGAAATCTGATAAAAAAGCGAAGCGCGGTCTATTTGATGAAGCCTTACTTATCATCGAGGATGCTCTAAAGACTCAACCCTCTACAGATCTAAAAAAGCAAAAATTATGGCTTTTAAAAGAAATAAAACAATATGATCATGCTCAAACCTTACTTGATGAGCTTTTATTAGAACTTCCAAATGATGAAATCCTTTTTGTTTTTAAAGGAGAACTTCAGCTTCTTCGCCGAGAATTTGCATCTGCCATTGAGTCACTCAAGACCGCGATCGACTTGGGTGGTGAAAATATTTGGGCAGAATATCTTTTGGGAAGATGCTACGTTGGCCTTGGTGATTTTGATCGAGCGGCAGAGTATTTCACATCTATTATTAAGTATGACAAAAATTTTTTTAAGGGCCGTCTTTTGGCGGCGGCAGAGTTTCAATTAATGCAATTAAAGAGTTAGACATCTATGTCACATGATTTTACATCGTTAGTGCGAAATTATAAAAAAGGCGATCAGATTTTTCTGGAAAACGAGTTGACCTATTCGATGTACTTTATACACTCTGGCAAGGTTACCATTGAAAAACAAGTCGAGGGAAAAGTTGAAGTTTTAGCGGTTCTTGAAAAAGGTGATTTTTTTGGTGAAATGTCATTACTAGAACACGTGCCAAGGTCCGCAACCGCAAAATGTCAAGAAGATGCGGAACTTTTGGAAATTACCGGGGAACACTTTAACAAGCTTTTGGAGAGTAATATTGAGATCGGTATAAGAATGATTCGCAAATATATTCATCGTTTAAGAGACACGAATGACAAGCTATGTGCGGCACTTTCACTCAAAGACAAAATGGACCAGGAACTCCAAGAAATCGTCAAAGCACAAATTGATGCGGAAAAAAATAACGAGAGACAACCCTTGGCTTTTTTAAAGTGTGGCGACACACAATACAACTTATACCAGGGCCGAAACAGTGTTGGACGATATGACCCTGCAACAGGACTTTCACCAGACGTAGACCTCTCGGATATCGATCTACAAAAAACAACCTCACGCAAACATGCAATGATTACCATAAATCAGCAAAGAGATCAGATCGAATTTCAAATTATTGAAGAGCTTGGCGTTAAAAATGGCACCTATGTTAATGGTTTAAAATTGTCTCAAGAGCAACCCGTTTCAGTCAAAAATGGTGACCGTATTGTTTTGGGTAAAGTTGAACTCACACTGTTGAAAGATTCATGAGTCTAGATTTTTTTGCGCTTCCGCCCACAAAACTTGTTAAATTTATAGAACGTCTTCGTAAATTTTCGATTATCGACGAGTATGAAACCTACCTACAAGCGCTTCTACTCAATGCGCTTACGGAACTTTGTGAATTCGTATCCTCACAGGGCGTATTGGTTTTACTTGATGATCCTGTCAAGAAGCTAAAAGGAAAAAATGAAAATCAACTAACGTATATTGCAGTGATGGGAAAAGATGTAAAACACTTACTTGGAGAAAGCATTGCTTCAACGCAAGGGCTCATTGGTGAAACGTATACACTTGGCAAATCGATGGTTCGAAAATCTGAAAAAAAACAACGTATTTCTATTGATAAAGTTCATACACGATTAGAAGTTGACCATGTGATTTCAGTTCCTTTGAAAATCGAAGGAAGCTCTATCGGCGTGGTCGTAGTTTACAATAAAAAAGATGCCGTAGGGTTTACCATTAGAGACCTAAAATTAGCCGAAATTTTTGCCGGGTACATTTCCACCTCTCTTCAAAATGCGATTGACGCCAAAAAAAGCATGGAGCTCTCGAAGCGAGATGATTTGACGGGACTATACAATGATCGACACTTTCATGCTCAACTCGAGAAAGAGGTGAAAGAGGCGATCGATCAAAACCATCCTTTGAATCTTGTTTTTATGGATCTGGATTTTTTTAAAAAGGTAAATGACCAATATGGACATTTGGTGGGTAGTCAAACTCTCAAAGAGGTGGGTCTTATTTTGCGAGAGGTGGTTACATCTGAGCATGCCACACTCGCACGGTATGGTGGAGATGAATATGTTATGATTTTACCTAAGATTTCTCTTGATGATGCGGTAACATTTTCTGAGTCGGTTCGCCAAGCGATCTTTTCCAAACTATTCATGATTTCAACGCCAGAGTCTGAAGGTAGCTTTGTGAGTTTTAAGGAGAGAATCTCAGCTAGTATTGGCGTGAGTTCTCTTCACGATCATGTCGCGTCGACCTTGAGTATTGTTCAGAAAAAAAGCCTTCTCATTAAACTTGCAGATGCAGCAATGTATAAGGCCAAAGAACAGGGCAAAAACTGTGTTTGTGTTGCGGATAAACTAGCCTCATGAAATCTGAATTACAGAAGGCTCCATTCAGTGAGTGATAATAATCTGCCGATAGGCAGCAACAAAGATCATCGCTTGTTGAGAGCTCAATGATGAAAGTCGCAATGGGACAACTTTGTAGTTCAAGGCACCTTTTTGAAAACCTTGATGTGATTTTAGATTTTACTTTAGAAGCCTCAAACTTGAAAGTTGACCTCATCGTTTTTCCTGAGAACTGCCTGTTTATGGGAGACTCATCGGATGTCTTGCAAATTGCTAAAACTATTGCGAGCCAGGGAGTCATTAAAAAAATAGCCCATATTGCAAAAGTAGAAGGAATCAATATTCTACTTGGAGGTGTCCCAGAGTACGTTTCAGATAGCTCAAAAGTTTTTAACACATCATTTTGGTTGAACAACGAGGGTAAAATGATTGCCCGATATCGAAAATGCCATCTTTTCGATACGAGCCTCCCTTCTGGTGAAAGATTTGACGAAAGTCGTTATTATCAGCCCGGAAAAACGCTGTCGATCGTAAAATATAGCGATCAAAAAATGGGGCTAAGTATTTGCTACGATCTGAGGTTTCCCGAGTTGTATCGAGCTATGAGTACGAAGGGGGCCACCGTCTTTTTTGTACCTTCAGCGTTTACTTTTGAAACAGGTCAGGCCCATTGGCACACCCTCTTAAAAGCGCGAGCGATTGAGAATCACGCTTTTGTGATTGCGCCCGCTCAATGTGGGCGACATGGGAATGGTCGAACAACTTATGGCCACTCATTAATTGTTGATCCTTGGGGAAAAATTTTACTGGATGCAAAGACTCAGCTGGGCGTTCACGTCTTAGAAACAGATCTTGAAGAGGCAAATAAAATCCGTCAGATGTTTTCAAGCTCACTTGCCCGTTAACACAATAAAAGGTATATAGGCCGCCATGGCACTTACGTCCAAACCCGAGTGGATTCGAATGAAACTGCCCTCAGGACCGTCTTATCTTAAGATTTCGTCTCTCCTGAGAGAACGGTCATTAAATACTGTTTGTGAAGAAGCCAAATGTCCCAATTTAGCAGAGTGCTGGGGATCGGGAACAGCAACGATCATGCTGATGGGTGATATGTGCACACGTGGGTGTCGTTTCTGTGCCGTTAAGAGTGGAATACCATCGAAAGCATTAGATCCATTGGAACCTCAGAAAACAGCTGAGACCGTCGCATTGATGAACTTAAAATACGTTGTTTTAACTTCCGTCAATCGTGACGATCTTATGGATGGTGGAGCCTCTCATATCGCTGAAACCATAGGGGCTATTCGTGAACGCACACCGAATGTTTTGATTGAAGTGCTTATTCCGGATTTTCAAGGAAATGAAAATGCGTTAAAAATGATTCTTGAAGCTTCTCCTGATGTTATCGCGCATAATATTGAAACGACTCGCCGTTTAACACCTGCGGTCCGTGATGGTCGAGCCTCCTATGACCAGTCGTTACAAGTATTAGAATATTTTAAAAGATATAGTCCGACGCAATATACAAAAACATCGATCATGCTTGGTCTTTCTGAAACAAGAGACGAGATCGTTGAGAGCTTTAGAGATTTAAGAACGGCTCAAGTCGATTTCTTAACACTTGGTCAGTATCTACAACCTACAAAAAAACACTTATCGGTAGTCTCATTTGTGCATCCGGATGAATTTAAACATCTTGAACAAGAAGCGTTGAGCCATGGTTTTTTGTATGTGGCTTCTGGGCCCTTGGTTCGAAGTTCATACAAAGCGGGCGAGTATTTTATTTCGTCATTGATCAGAAGCCGCGGCAAGACAGATTTATTTAATGGAGTTCAACTTAAAGGAGTTCAGAATGGCATTTGAATTTAAGCTTCCGGAAATTGGTGAAGGTGTCACCCAGGGGGAAATTGTTAAATGGCTGGTTAAAGTAGGTGATGCGATTGGCGAAGATCAACCTATTGTAGAAATCATGACTGACAAAGCCACGGTCGAAATTGCTTCTCCAAAAGCGGGTCAAATTGAAAAACTACTGGCCAAAGAAGGAGATACGATCGATGTTGGCTCGGGTCTTGCTCAGATTAAAGAGGGCAAGAATGACGCAACTACTCAAGCTAATGGATCTCACGGCAATACCAAAACGGATGTAAAAAATACTGACAAAAGTCCAGATAGGCATGAAGCCAAGTCGAAATCTATGCCAGAAGAAAAATCTTCAGCGATGCAGGACTCTTTAAAGCATAGCTCGACAGCACCACAAACCTCATTATCCCGCGATGAAAATCAAAGTATTTTGGCATCACCTGCGACCCGAAAATTTGCAAGAGAAAATGATATTTCTCTTGCCACGATTCAAGGCAGCGGACCTCAAGGTAGAGTGCTAATGGAAGATGTCGTCGCTTTTTCAAAAAACCCTGTTCAGGAGGTATCATCAACGGCGAAACGCCAAATTCCTAATCAT
>JAGRAY010000013.1 GCA_020434375.1 Bdellovibrionales bacterium
TTAAGGCGGCGGTTTGCTAAACCGTTGTACGGATTAAACTCCGTACCGGGGGTTCGAATCCCCCTCTCTCCGCCATTTGATTTTACCAAGCCCACTCAAAGTCACGATCTTCCGCCTTCCCAAACCCGCCTGGCGTCTTAGCAAAACGAGCGGAGAAGGATCAATCTTTGTACTCACGTTGACTTTTTAGCCTTCCCTATGCTACGTGGCTTGGAGTTATTTTGTTGTAGCAAAAGCAAATGGGGGAAGTATGAAAAAAGTCTTGTTGTTTTTTGTCATTTTGTTTGGGTTGGGGTTTTCGTCAATCGTAATAGTAGCGTCTGTGCACGCAGAGTCTACCGAAGAAATCGGCACCAACGCCAACGAACCTTTGGTTTATTATGGCACGTTATGGTCCAGAGGAAACGATGATCCAGATGATATCAAAGCGAATGGCAAATTATCAAATCTATCGCCCGACAGTGAAGATTTTGAAAATTACACCTATGAAACCGCCCGCATCGCCGTAGCGTTGAGATTAGATCCTCAAACAAATGATATATGGTTAGACTATATTGCGCAGCTTCGAACCGCAGTTGCAGCCAGCATTAACTATGGGATGGACTACAAGTTTATATCTGACCGCAACACGGTCGGAACTTTTTCTGTTTGGAATGAACAAAAAAAGGAAATTCTAAATACGGTTGCCCATCATCAAATTAAATCTCTTTGCGAGAATGAGGAGGAAGATGATCGTTCTTCTTGTTATAGATTAATTTATTTCTCGTCACTAGGAGGCGTACCACTTCCACCTTCGAACGAGATGACCGAGCACTCAATCATAAAGTGGGCCAGCGATATAGACCAAAAAGTGTGTGGGCAGTATTTTGTATCTTCCTTCAAATTAGGCTCCGCCAAGGACGATGCCACCGGACAACTTTCGATTTACAATTCAGATGTAGAAGTTACTCAACATATCATTGAGTACGAATGGGAATCAAAAAAAGGTGGCAAAGCCTTTTTGCCTGCATTACTGACGATGCACACCCTTCCTGGACATGACCCAAGCTATCAACTCGATGCTCGACTTCTTGAGACTCTATCGATACCAAAAAATTTGAAAAACCTAGGTAGCGTTGAGCCGGTCAAGCACGGCGAGCCCTATCCGGTCCCGAGAGCAGATGGTGAAAGAAGTGACTGGCTTTGCACAAAACCAATCGCAGACTTCACAACTAAAGAAGCGTTTAGCTTTCCGCTGAAAGAATAGTCGCGATCGGCTATAGCCAGAGAATACCTGACGGAATCCAATTCATTTGGATGAGTAAAACTGGGGACGGAGGACAAGCGTTCAAAAATTGCACAAACAGAGTTTAAAAATAGGATAACTGTTCCGCGATTCCAAGAGCTTCGGAGAGTCGCTCGAAGAAAGCTGTTGTATTTGCACGATGCAACTCAACTTTTGATGAAGATGGTGGCAAAATACTAAATCTACTGAGCCAATAAGAGAAGAACCTCGAAGAATGAAATTCGGTCATAGATCCTTACTTCTTATTCGTAAAATACGCCTGGCACAAACAGCATTCAATGGTTAACCCGCCTTAGGTTGAACGATCAACTTCAGTCCTACCGTATCCAGAAGCGCTCTTAGAGTTTTTAGTTTGGGGTTGCCTTTCTTGGAAAGAGTCTTATACAAGCTCTCCCGCCCAAGATCAGAGCCCTTTGCGACATGCATGATGCCGTAGGCCTTTGCGACATCTCGTAGAGCTAGAAGAAAAAGCGCTTCGGAATCCTTTTCACCATCTTCAAGATGAACATTCAAATATTCCGCGGCCTCTTTGGGGTTTTTAAGCTCCTTAATCAGACTTTCTTCATATTTTTTTGTTCTTTTAGGCATTTCTTCTACCTCCAATATTCTTTCCAAAGCCCTTTAGATCGACGGATATCATCAATCTGAGTGCTTTTGTCGCCTCCTGCTAACAACACGACGATGGTCTCTTGATCCACTCCGAAGTAAATTCGGTATCCAGGGCCGAAATGAATACGAATTTCGTACACGCCATCGCCAACGCTTTTGTAGTCTCCCAAATTTCCCAAACGTATTCGGTTGAGTCGTTTTCGTATGACAGCCCGGCCTTTTGAATCACGAAGGTTGGATAACCAAGACGAAAACGGCGAATCACCGCTTTCATCAAGGTATTCGACCAACTCCTTGGGAGTCGCTACAAAAACATTGTATCCTATAGGATACTTATTTTTCAAGTCATTTTTCCTGTCCATGTTTTCTCCCAGACTTATGCAATTTTCATGAATCTTTGTGGAACAGGTCGACCAAAATCAGGTGATTTTGTCGGTCATCGTCGGTACTTCTTTATGGCTAACCGTTTGTTGTGGTTAGATTTCTCTATTGATGCCTATCACTTGCGAGAAGGCTATGCGTTCCCCTTTTCTCCGCCACATAACACTCGACTTTGAATTCGAGTTAAACCTACAAACAAAAAACACCACCATGAAGTATGTCGCATAAGGATCTGACATCATTGTATTACTACTTAACTCTAGAAACTGTTTAAATTGAACCTCCGTCCCCGATTTCTATCTCGGTCTAATATTCATTGGACGATGATAGGCGCTCATTCCCATCTGATTGTTCTTGGCGCTTGGGATCTCAATCGTGAGACTCTTGGCGTTTAGAATCAAATCTTCTCCACCTGGTATGGTTTTAGGCCATACTTCCAAGTATTTTGGAACCAATTGCTTTACCGTCGTCGGCCATTCGTTGTGTTTTTTATAATAAGATCGGCTAGCCAAAATAACCTTGGTAGCTTCCACTTCATTCATGAAGCTTCCGGTCCGATTGAAATATCTTGAAAATGAATCAATCACCGTCATTTCAAATATTGATGGTCTTTCTATTTTACCGGCTTTAATGAGCGCCTGTTTTTTTCGTGACCCGTCGTAACCAGAATATTTTCGCCTCTTAATTTCCGCTTGTTCAATGTAGGTCAAAAACTCCTTTTCGTTTCTCAACTTTTGAATCTCAGAGACCTTTTCCGAACTACGACCAAGCATTTGGGACTCTAATTGTTTGATTTGTTCTTCCAATTTGGGATCGTCTTTATGTTCTTTTCTATTCTGTTCAATCATTTCCATTTGGCCATTTTTCATATCGTACCATTCCCCTCCGATGGCGCTTTTTGCACTGGAAATCAAATCACTACTCTTAGGAAGGAAGTCTATGATTTCTGCTTCTACGTTTTCTTTGGGCATGTAGGTTTCCACGATTTGAAGAAATCTTTTGAAAACCATTTGCGCTATAGACATCTGGTTAAAACTACACGCATTTTGATTCAAAAAAATAAAAGCATCAGAAATAACATTTAAATCAGCGAGCGCGGCTTTGGTTTTGCCATTTTCAAAATTTTCTATCGCAGATGCAACAGGAAAAATAGTAAGATCCATTAATGCCATTGACACATTCTTATTTTCGATTTGATGGCCTTCTCCGACATATGACATCTTAGCAAGTACACCATATTGGTTGAGATAGGGCACTCGTGAGTGTTGTTCCAATGACATCGACGATCGCAAGCTATAGTCCTTTGTAGATCGAGCCCATTCCAAAAATTCATGAGCCAAATGGCGATTATCTTTGTATAACTTTCGGCACTCATCACTAAAGCTCCGCGTCTTAGCCCAAAACGTGCAATTTGCAAGTGGATTACTATCGTCGTGGCCCTCAGTTGGAGTTTTGATCGATTTTATTCGAGAGTGAAACTCCAAAATTTTCTGATAAGCATCATCTTGCTTCAAAGGCTCCTTGGGATAAGAAACCCTGGCGTCGACAGTAAATGCGGTGGTCGAAAAACCCACTGCAATTAGAAAAACGAAAAGTAAAGATTTGCTAATGTTTAACATTTGGACCTCCTACTTGAGAAAACAAACATGTGATGAATTCAAGACAATCAACCAGCTATTTAACCCCACAAAAAATTGGGGACAGCGGTTAAGTTACACCAACAGGTAAAAAAGCACCAAGAGGCATGTCTCATAAATGTTTGATATTATTTTTTTACTATTTGCAGATATTCTGGCTATGATTTTATTCTGACTAAAATATAAACGATGGGTGCGGACACATCGTTTGCGTTGTGGCAATACATAATGTCCTCATCGGTTCTTGAAAAATAGCAAAGCCATGTGACCATGGCACTGTCATAGGTGTTTTCGTAAGTCATCTCGATATGGTTTTGATAAACATTGACATCAAAGGGGTTGCTGTTGCTCTTCTGTGGAGTTTCATCCACCAGTTCTTCAGCTTGAGTGGGGTCGACGAAGTTCATGGGGTCTTCCAACTGAATCGAAAAGAACTTGGCCTTGAGTGAACTCTCTCCATCACTGGACAAATCAAAATACTTAAGCATCCACATAGGTATCACCGGAACTTTAGTTCGAGCACCTGATGGCATGACCGTGGTTACCTGATAGCTTGACCATCGCCCGACGATATTGCGGGCTGATATTTTGTCTTGAAACAGACTTAATGACTCGACCGTGTTCTCAATAAAATTTGTCAGTTCAATAACATGGGATCGGTAACGTTCCTCAAGCTCCTGGGAAACGACAGGTTGCCAGGCGACCCCAATCAAGACAAAAATCCAAACAATGTTACGCACGATGTCTTCATACCCTTAGATAGACCCTGATTTCAAGAGCGTTTTCGTGGCCACGTAACCTCCTATATTTAAAAGACATATGAACGAGCTTTTTTGTTAATGAGTATGTTGAACTTCAGGCGGCTGAATAATTGAGTCAGATTCGAGGCGGCAGCGACCGAGTCACCGGAGCTTAATTGATTAGTACGTGAGGATGGCGAGTGACCGACAACAATGAAGAGATGTCCGATTAATCAATCCCACTTTTTTTCATGAAAGATTCATAAGGAAGTAAAACTGGGGACGGAGGACAAGCGTTCAAAAATAGGATAACTGTCGCCCCGATTATAAATGTTTGACATCACTGTATTATTTAAGTCTAGAGACTGTTTAAGTTGGACCTCCGTCCCAAAATTTCAAACCTTTGAATATTACCAATGAACAGGAAGATCCTTAGAAAAACAGGACATCCTTCAACAGCTTGAACTTAGAACGAAAGGAGCCTTCTTCCCAGTAGGCCACCAGGGTCAAAAACTTAAATAAATAGGGTGGCTGGTCCCGGATTCCCGATTTGTAAGAAATATTTGCATAGCTATCGTAACCGATAGATACGGATTTCGGTCTGTCGAAGTAGTGGACACTAGTAGTATTGAAACGCCCACACTGTATGTGCTTTCCGTCTCAATTTTGTAAGATGTTATGTTTACTGCTTTTACAGGCTCAGTTATGCCTTTTTGCAAGAGCATCCAAAATCCATACGTTCCTTAAACTAAGAGCCATTTCAATTGGCCTTCGCATTGCATGTTTACTGTGCAGCGTTCAAAGTTTGGCTTCTTGATAGTTACGAATCGAGCATGATCTAGCTTTGAAACAATTTTTTTGAAGTGCACCTGGCTATGTCAGGTGTCAAAAAGGCAAATGAAATGGCATTGGATCAAAATTATTTTTTTTTGTTACTTAGTAGCATATTGGTTGCCGCCTGTGGGGCTCAGAATCAGAATCCTCAAAATTATGGAGGAGTCAAGATTGATGTGAACACCAACCTCTACCGAGCTTATCTTGAAGATTATTTTCAAGCGGACTTGTCGGTTATCGACGAAATTGAATGGTGGGTATCAGATGACAAAGAAAAATTGGAATCCTTTTGTCATGACACCAATATTGGTGGTTGTATTTTTGGTCTTAGTTATGTTTTTTTGTACGATGACTATAAGGATAGCTGCATCATGCACGTTCACGAAATGATACATGCAGCTATATATATAAAAACAGGTCTAGTCGACGTCGAACACTCTCATGAAGCATTTACCTCGGGTCTGCAATCAGAAATTTGTTCTGAGATCTTTGTAGCAAATGGAGAAACTAAAATTTTGGACAGAAACGATAATAGACTCAACGAATATTAAGGTCATCTTGATTGAGATGAATCTCACATTAAACAGCATGGCTTAGCTGCAAGGAATATTTGTCAGATATTTTGTTTGGCTTTTGCGAAGGCCGTTTGGCACCCTTGGCGATGGTTGTCATTTGAACTTGTCGCGTGTCTAAGGTAATCTTTTGCAACAATGAAAAAATGCAACTCTGATTCTGCGTTATGGTTGTGTGTTGTCATTTTTTTGTTGGCCTTCTTATTAAGCATTATTTGGCAATGTCAAAATGTGGACTATCAAAACGATGCTTGTTTGGCATTTTTAAATCCGTTGCTGCAATTGTTCGTTTTAGTAGGTCAGGTGATCGAACCTTGGATTCAAAAGTTTTATTGGCTTGTTCCATTGCCAATCATGGTCATCTTAGGTTTTACTGTTTATAAGAGTTCCTTTCGAGAACAAATTTGGTTTAGTGGTTTGGCGATCTTCATCGTTGCTCAGCTATGTTTTATTTACCGACAAGTTACGATGGGGATGCTTCTTTATTTGGGTGCCACCCTTTTTCTTTGGGGATATTATTGGCGAGTTAAAAAATCGGATGTCAGCCTCTCGTGCATTCAGGAATCCACCAATCGTCATTTTGAAAAAGTCATATTTTTATGGTTGATCGTATTTTCTGTCATTACACGGTTCTTCTTTCTTAATCGAATACCATCGACATGGACTGGAGAAATTACTGCTCATATTGCAATAAGCACGAATCTTTCTAAGGCTATTCCCGTTTCTCTTGGAATGGCAGATTTTCCTGTGATCTCGCAGGGTTTTCTCTGGTCTTTAGTTCATTACGTCGTGAATACGTTGATGGGTACGTCATGGCTAAATATGAAAATGATCTACGCCACCGGGAGTATAGTGTTGCTCGTTATTCTCTACGGATTTCTGCGGCGCGTGTTTGGCAATGTTACAGCAATAGTTGGTACGGCATTTCTTTCGTTTGCGCCATTTGAATTGGGTTGGGCACGAAGCGAATATTTTTTTCAACTATCAAATATCTATATGGTTGTTACAGCAATGATAACTTTTTTTGCTTTTGAGAAGCAAAAACGTTGGATCTGGCTATTGTTGGCTAGTCTCATGGGGTTTTCGGTATTCTTATATCCTTCTGGAATGCTTATATTCATGGTTCCACTGATCACAGGCATTGTCTTGTTTTTCAATCCAAGTGAGAAAAGTAAATATAACTTGGGTCATAAACATCTATTTATTTTGTTTTATGGTGCAGCGTTGTGGTTGCTGCTTCCAAGTTTCGTTTACTCACTAAGCAGTGCCACATTGCAGTGGGTTTCACCACATCAAGCCCATTATCTCAATGGAGGCAATTTACTTCGAAGACTAGGTGAAACTAATCATCTTGCTGCAGATTCTCCTCTGTTTTCAATCGTTCGAATCGTTTTTGGCAATACACAATTGTTTCTTAAAGAACTTTTTGTAGAGGCCAATCAAAATTGGACCATCGATTTTGCTAACTTGAGCCCTCAGACTCTTCTTCCAGCATCTTTCGTATTGTTTATTCCCTTGGGAATAGTGGGGCTCGTTTTTTACGAAAACCGCTTACATATTAAGTGTATTATCGCTTTGTGGATGGTGTTCACTTGGACGTGCGGTGCTTTTTCTTATGATTATGCATCGAGGCGATTTAGCGGCATGTTACTTGTCTTAATTATTTTAGGGGCTATTGGTCTATCGAAGTCATTTTATTTAATGTCTCGTATATTCAAAGGTAGAAAAGGCTTCAAATGGTTACCCTCAGGACTTCTACTTTTGACAATAATAGTTCAGGGAATAATTCAAATAAGTACCTATTTTCGTTCCCATTTGTCCGGAATAGATCCGAGTACTGCGATTGCGCGAAAAGTTGCAAGTCTATTTGAACCAAATGCGCTTGTGATTATGGTTCTTCCAACAGATCCATGGCTTCCCGGAAAAGTAATCTATCAACTTTTAGCTGATTTGAAATCAACGGCGCATCCTATTGCCTTGGTGGATGCTAGTTTTCCGCCAGATAGGACAACCCAATTCCTCAGTAATCCTGTTCCAGACTTTGCACAGTGGTTTTATCAATTGACATTTCTGAATCATAAAGCTTCCAAGTGGAAGGCTACGCATTGTCCATGGAATACCATCTTTGTATTAAGAAATGATCCCAGCCTTGAAAATGACATTTCCAAACTTTCGAATCAAAATTCTGAAAGCCAGATAGAAAGAATCACGATTTGTGAGGATGTGCCACTGTGCAATTACGTGATTATTAAAAATAATTCACTCAATCAAAACTGCGTCCAGAATACAGAAAGCTCCTAAATGATTTTATAGCTCAGGCCTTGGAAAATATTTCATAGTGAGGGAACATTTGTTTTTAAAGTTCTGAGATATAACAAGAATAGATCGTAACTTATTGAAATGACGATGAGTAAACTTGGTACATGTCTTGCTTAGATATTGATTGCCGCCAATATTTAGGAGTATTCTAATGAGAACGAAGTTTGGATTTATCGTATTATCTTTTTGTTTTAGTCTTTCACTGCTTGTGAGTTGCTCAAATGAGTCTTCTTCCCATAGCACAGCACCAGAAAACTCGAATCTCTATGAGACAAATAGCTTAATTTATGAGTGTAACGACCAACTTTTACAAAGTTTCGATCTAGCGGTTCTAAGTACGAACATACAAGAGTGTTTAGATTTGGCTCTTTCGGGTGACGACCGCTGCTCATCATTAGCTGAATTTAATGGTTTAGATGATTTGCATTTAGAATTTTACCTCGACATCACTAGGTCTGGAAGCACATGCGGTTGCAGATGTGCTCAAGTTGAAATACCACAGCTTTCTCCATGTGCTCAGCAACTACAAGAAGATCTGTCTCATGTCGATGGTTGGGAGAATGCAATATTTTTTGAAAACAATGTTCTACTGGGTAAATCAGATCAGTGTGCAGAAAACTCAGAAAATCGATGTGTTTTTAAAGAAGGCGTAACTGAATTAGAGCTTGAGTTCGTTTCAAATATTAATTACCAGGGTGAAAACTGGTGTGGATGCCAATGCCAAGATACTGCTTGTGCGTTAGATTCTAACACTGGAGCAGCGACTCAATACGATGAGTTTGGAAATGGCAGTGATGAGCCCTATCGTATTCACACTGGTGCTCAACTCTATAGTATGAGCAGAAATGTAGGCGCCTTAGATAAAAATTATGAACTATGTAAAAACATAGACCTACACAATTTCTATGGATCTACTTCAAACAGTACTTACTTTTCAATTGGAAGTGAAAACGTTCCATTTTCTGGAAGCTTCAATGGAAATAACCATGCGATTCAAAACTTTACGTATAGCAAAAGTGGCCCCTATTATAGTAGTCCAGTATCAAACCCTGTTACTGCTATGGATTCTGCGGGAACGATTCTAAGAAATGCAAATGGAAGCTTAGGTTTCTTCGGAAAAACATTAAACGCCAAAATTCAAAATGTAAGTCTGAATGATGTTAGCATTAGTATGTCTGGCGGAAACAGTACCTTAGCAGCTAACTATTATGCCGGTGGATTGATAGGACAAGGTGTTTCATCTCTAGTTGACAATGTATCTGTAGGTGGTGTCGTGACTTACGATCAAATTGGAACGGGAGGTGTTATTGGATATTTTTCAGGAACTGCAACGAACATAGTGTCCGATGTGGTAGTGAATGGAGGTCCGGAAGCCACGGGTGGTGTAATTGGAAGTTTTTCAAGTGGAACCCTCACTAATTCGTATGCGAAAGGCGATGTGATATGCGACCCTGAAGAGGGTTCAATAGGAGGTCTCGTGGGTGTCTCAAATCATGCCTCGATTTCGAGGTCATCTGCGACGGGTAAAGTTTCTGGAGGCATTGAGGTTGGAGGGCTTGTGGGAATTAATGATCACTCGACAATCACTGAATCATGGGCCACAGGTAGTGCTGCTGGTTCAGGAATTGTCGGAGGGCTTGTTGGTGCGAATCACTATAGCTCAATTCGAGATGCATATGCTACGGGCTCTGTTTCTGGCCAAATTCATGTTGGAGGTTTTGCAGGTACAAATTCTGCCGGAAATATTAGTAACTCATATGCGAGTGGAGATGTCCTCGGAGGAGTTGAAGATATTGGCGGTTTTATAGGTGTGACTCGTCAAGGCTCTAGTATCGAAGATGTATTCAGTGCGCAGAAACTCATTATTGGTCAAACCAATGTTGGTTTTATGTTTGGCAGGATTGAGGACACTAGTATTAGCAGCATACATTATTGGACTGGTGTCCAGTGCACAAGTTCTTGCACCGCAACCAGCGGAGAAATTGGACACTTACCACAAAGCTATTTTTACAATCCAGCGAATGCACCTATGAATCAGTGGGATTTCACTAGTCTCTGGAGCATTGACACTGGAAATGGCTTGCCATTCCTACAACCTTAAAAAAAAAGGGGACACGAGACCTAATTTTGACCAAATAAATAGGTCTCGTGTCCCCACAGTTTTTATTTCCAGTTAATTTCATTGATGTGAATGAGTGCGTTTGGTCCGCTCTCTCGAACATCTGCCGTGACTTCAATCATTGTTATGACGGTTTTGGGCGATCGATTGAGAAATTTTGCGCTACCAAACTCTTTGCCTTCTAAATTCATTCGATGAGATCCAAAGGAAAACTGATGGTCGTGATCATAGACTTTAACATTGACGGTGTATTTACTAGCGTGCGAGACCGTGACATTGATTCCTTTAATTTGACTTGGAGAAATATATAGTCTGAGTGTTGCTACTTGTTGTTGTTCTATTCGTAGTAAAGTGTGTAGATTGTCATCGATGAGGTTATTTATTAGACCCATGTCATAAATTGGATATTCAATGGTAACAGGGCTAATGGGTCTGTTTACCAAAGCTCTAAGACCAGAATGATATTTGTTTTGGTAATTCGAGGAAGAGAAAGTTTGTCTATATTGATCAAAGTCGTTTGGCTTTAACTCAGTGACAATAAAATCTTCAAAATCATATTTATCAGAAAATCTCTTGATAAACTGATGTTCTGAGTTATCAATGGTTTCTGAAGCATATTTGTTAGAGGAAGGAATTGGGTGATATAGATTGGGAATATCAAAAATCACTCCCGGATACACCAGCGTTTCATCTGAAGAGCGCAGCTCATAAATGTGGCAGTGAGCTGGAAGAGGCCGTATCTTTTGATAAAATCTTACCCAGTGATAGGCAATGGAAGTAACCCCAATATTGAAGTCTTGTTCACAATAATTGTTAATATGGCTCATGATAGCTATCGATGGACCATTGGTTCTCCAGGGTTTTGATATATAGGCTTTATAAGTCAAAAATACTTCTGATAAGATGATCAGTAAAACCATCGTTTTTAACGCTATCTTATTTTTCTTTAAACAAAAGTGATCAAGCGCGACGGCAGATAAAGGATAGATCCAAAACCACGCGTAGATCCAACGCCGCACAGCTGTGTGATCAGATATGAGAGCTGGCAGACATCCTCCTAAAAAAATGCCTGTTGCGAATATCCAATTGTATTCATGGTACCATTCACCGATGCGATCTGAATGCTTTGATCGATATTTCCAGTTCCACAACGTTTGGCAAAATTGAAACCAAAACATGAGAAACAAAAGTGAGATCAGTGGCGAGATATAAAACAATGGTGAAGTGCTTCCCGTAGTCCTTGGTATCATAAACTCACTAGAAACTGACATTTCAACGGGCAAGAACCAATAGATGATACCTTTTGAGTTATGAAAAATGGTCGAAATATTCTCCAGTATTTGTCCGTTGCTTGAGTATTTAAACAGGAGAAAGTGAAGGTCATTAAAAGAAAAGGTCTTACCTGTCGACGTAAAGGCAAAGATGTATACAATGCTGAGAAATATAATGGGAACGATTGTAAGTTTTAGTATGAGTCGCCAAAAAGGTTTATGAAGTTTAAAGTCATATTTTAAAAGTGAAATGGCAAGAAAAAGGATCAAAACGGTGACTAGAACCGCTTTAAAAGCCAGAAACGAAAAGAACCCAATCCCACATATCACACCGAGAAGTAAAAAGTATTTTGTTTGTTCGGTTTTTAAACAACGATAAAGAGCCCAGTATGCCCAAAAAGCAAATGGCAATACCGAAATACCAACATGCCCTAGGCGTGGCATCGTAAATCCTGCCAATGAGTATAGTAGAAAAAGCACGGCAATTTGTGCACTGGCACTTCGAAATAGTTCTTTGACTAGCAAGAAAATCGGAATCAAGCTCGAAAGAAACCAGAAACTTGCATTTGCATAGTTGGCAAGAGCCGTTAATCCAAAAGCGGATTGAAAGATATGTAAACTTGCTAAATGCAAAAAAAGGACATTGTCGATAATGACATCAAAATGGTTGAATAGTTCAGAAGCATGGAATGCCTCACGAACCTGATCGTAGTCCATCCCAATGGGCAAAAAACCTGCCTTACAGGTGCGAAACAAAAACAGATTAGCAATTACGAGAATCCAAAAGAAAAAACTTTTATAAGAGTAGGCGTCCTTTATTCGGCAAAGCACTTTTAAGGCCTGTGTGGTATCGCAAGAGCTATGTAAATATACAGATAAACGAGTATATTGAGTATTGCTAGCGTTGATAGCGAAGTTCGGCAAAAAACAGGATCTTCAAAAAGAGATTTTCGTTTTTGAATCAGGAGTTCTTCTCTGCGGAGTTCCCAAGATTTTTGATTTTGAACTTCGATGAGTCTCTCAAACAAAGCGCGTAAGCGATTTTGAAGCTCTGAATTCACATCTTTTAAAGAGACCAACGCGACACCTTTTGCGTGAGATTTAATGGTACCCAAAAGCACAGCTTTCTTGACTCCTGGATACCCAGGAATGAAAAGCTGAACCTGAACGGGCATATTCTTCGTGATGTACTCCGAAGTCGTTATTTTAAGAAATCCTGCATCGATTGAAGACATATAAGTTCTAATAAATTCTTTTGAAGACTCAAAGCGTTTAACTAAAATCGTTTTACTCTTTGTGGATTCCTCCATCGATGGTGAGGAGTCTTGTAATTGATTTGGAGATGATATCTTCTGTATTATTGAGATCGCGTTATCAATGGCCTTTCGTTCAGATGCTGTATGGTATTCAAATTGTAAATGGGTCATTGAATTTGAACCCTTAATTGCGATGGCCTGAATCTGTAAAAGCGTATTCCCTAAACGTTCGAAGCGAATATTTAGGATCTCCTCCAGAGGGCACGGGATATCAAAGTAGACATTCGCTGTCGTCAGACTCATTGAGTCAAGCTTGCCTTTAATTTCCGACTCTTGGGCTCTATCGACCCAAACAGAAATAGATGCATCTTGAACTTTGTATTGTGGAAAGACTATGCCTTGGAGTTTGTGCTTTGCAATGCATCGAAGAATGCTAAGCATGGTAGAGCTAGTTTGCGCTTCAAAGAATAATTCACCATGAGTTGATGAATTCAATTTTATTTTGGCATGTAGAGTTCCAAACATAGATAAATCTGACGCAATCGACTCAGGAGCAGATTTTAAACAGATTTGAACGGTTTGTTCATTATGAATTTCTTCATGAGAACCTAAAAGCATGAACGACCATTTTCGATGAGAAACGTCTAGAAGTTGCACATCAAATTTTGAGCGTTGGCCATGAATCTCATAAGTAATTGCCAGGTGTTCGGTTTGAAGTCCGTAGGTGTCGTCTGTACCTTCCCACTGATCACCAACAACTTGTGACAAAATTGACTCTAGAGCCAAGCTGTTCTGTTGTGATCGGTGTCGAACAATTTCTTCGGTAATTTCTAAAAGTTGTGGATATTTTTTAAGAAGTTCCTTGAATCGCTGACCTGGTAATATAAGCATCTCAGTGGTTTTTACCGCGTGTACTGAGGCCATACGATTTTCTCCGGTGATCGCAGCCATTTCACCTATGATTTCACCAGGACCGAGTTCTTTTAATACTTGCCTTCTTGCGCCAGCTTGCTTTGAAATGGATACAAGTCCTTTTTTTATAATATAAATTTCCTCGCCTCGCTCTCCTTCGCGCATGATTTCACTTCCGCTCGAGTACTTAACGGCTTCTAGGGTATCGGCCATAAGATGTATTTCTTCGACAGATAGTGAGGAAAACAACTTTGTAGATCGTAAAACGTTTTCAACGACACGGGTTTTAAAAAGACGCTCGAGCCGTTCTGACATCATTGGATATCGTTCCTCGATGCCACTTAACCAACTTTTTTGAATTTCAAGAATTGCGCAGTCCGTCTTTGTGATTGCTGCAAATGAACGTGGTTGCGATGTAAAGTACGAAAATTCTCCAAACAAATCACCAGGACTCAAAGTTGCAATGGTCAATGGATCTCCCGAACGGTTATGGCCAACAATTTCGACTTGTCCGTTCAAAATGACATAAATTTCTGTTCCACGGTCATCTTTTTGAAAAACCGGAAACCCTCTTGGAAATTGTCTGAAATTGAGTTGATCAATGAGAGCGATTAGTTTCGGATCTTTAATTCCAGCAAAAAGAGATGTCTGATTGGGAAGTAAAAACACGTTTATTCTTTAAGCTTTCTGCTAGTAACTAGATGCACACGTCGATTATTTTTATTTCCATGAGCTACGAAGCCTATGATCCAAGATGAAGGTTCCCAAAGAGTTGTAGGCATGAGTTGGTAAGTTGATTCGATTTTTAAAATATATCGTTCAACTGGATAAGCATCTTTTTTAAGATGGGTAAGGAAAACACGATAACCATCGTATTGTTCATCATAATAGGACGAATTGTTTTTAAAAGTGAGTTCTTGATTCAAAATCTTATCGTGAAGCTTATCAACAATAGACCAAACGACATCTACAGAAGGTGGCAGCGAGCGTTGTGTTGATCCAAATATAATAACAAAGAATCCTAAGGCCAGCGATAGCAAAAGTACTCCTGCTAAAATTTGCGATTCTTTGACTGTCATTTGTCTGGGTCCACGAAGCCATCGTACCAAGGCTTAAAACTCAAATTTGTGTCGGATGCGATCCAAAACCCCTGATTCGCATTAGGATAAGAACCGCTTAGAAAAATATCTCTTTGGTATTTACACGATCCTAATGTCACGCGCATTTGAAATTGAAATCGATCGCCATATGCTTTGGGCAAGTTTAAGATAGAAAATGTATCAATGCCAGAAAGTATAGGTTTAGGAGACTCACCAGGGCCATTTGCCATCAAGGTAGATCCACTGCCAGACTTTCTAGGCACCAACCGATATTCACGAGGAACGGCTTGAACTAAAACGGCTTTTTTTTGGATCGTAGGAAACTGAGATGAGGTGTCAACATCAAACTCTAATAGGGCGGTATTCTTTGATCCAGGGGTCCAGCCTTTCAAAATCGCAGGTGAAGTTGTCGTCGTTTGTTGGCATATCCAAATCGTTCGACCCGCCAAAAATCTGTGATCAGAGGATGTCGTCACCTTATTTGTACTAGATTCAAAAAGGGATATTTGGGAGGTCTCGAATTCCCACACGCGATAGATTCTTCCTTTTTCAACCTCCTCTATGATAGACAGTCCGCGTTCTAGGCAAAGAGGTGCCAGAGACTCCCATCGATGCAAATTCCATTCAAAATGTTCTAGGGCACCTATCCATCGCCATTGATCGAGGGCACAATCTCGAAATGGCTTTTCAATATGTTTGGCTCTGAAAGTCAAAAGAACAGCACAGACAAAATTTATAGACAATAGTACGAGAAGCAACCGGATGCGTGTGTGTCCTATCGTAAAATACTTGGATGTAGTTTGAAAAAATGTGCGTCGAATAGCCATATCTATTGAGTGCGAATTTCTATAGCACCACCCGTGTACACATAAATAGATTTGGTTTGCGTAGAACCTTTCGCTTCAAGGCTTACATAAGGCGTTCCCGAGGCACCGTTTTGAAATTGAAAGAGACCTCTTGCCGTCGATTCTAAATTACCTCCAGCATTATCCAGCGCTCCAGCAATAAGATTTGTGTCGTTAGGCATATGGCGTATATCACCCATTTGAACCCAGCTTGGCGGAGAATTCGTAGATTCGTAGTATTCTTTTACCCAAGAGGTGTCAGAAATAAATCGAATCCGATGAACTCTTGCCGTGGCAACAGCACGGGAACGTATGGTGATAAGATCATCATAGATCATTTGCGCCGTGTTACTGATGGCATCTTTGCCTCGCATGCCCAATATCGTGGCGATAAGAAGTCCACAGAGAGTACCAATAATGACCATTGTTACCATTAGTTCCGTTAGCGTAAATCCATTTGTGTGTTTGCGGTTCATAGGTTGGCAGTTTAGATATGGAATATCCTAAACCATTGGGCAAAGATCCTGAAAAATTATTTGTATTTGGTAGACTATGTTTAAAAAATTAAACCAGCCCTTTTAGAAGCGTTAGACCTTCTCGAAGGTGATTTTTGAGTTCGTAGATGCTTCGAATACTTAGAAATCTGCCAAGTAAATAACTAGGTCTCATATAAAACCGCTTGATAGATTGCTTATGGATATCAAAGAGTTCATCCTTGGTGAGATGCCGCGTGGGCATAGCTGGGTTTGCGCTCGAGTTATCGAACTCCAGTACCTGTTCTGAAATGAAGCCCTCAGCAATGAGTTGATCTCTGAACTTGGTGCCGATGACAGGTATGGCCAGATTAAAACTCACAAAATCGCTCTTTAAAGTTTTAACCAATTCAACCGTATTATATATAGATTCTCTCGAGTCTCCAGGCAAACCGATCACTAAGTAAGATAAAGTGCGAATGCCTAATTGCTTGCAGGCTCTAAAGATCTCGATTGTCTGATGGTGTTTAATGGTCCTTTCATGTTCTCTAAGTAAAGTTTCGTCGGATGTCTCCACGCCAAACATAATGCCATGACATCCTGCATTTTTCATGGCACGAAGAAGTGAAAAATCCATTCGATCCACTCGACTTTGACAAAACCATCCC
Organism: Bdellovibrionales bacterium; assembly: GCA_020434375.1. Classification (GTDB taxonomy): domain Bacteria; phylum Bdellovibrionota_G; class JALEGL01; order JALEGL01; family JAGRAY01; genus JAGRAY01. Next base: position 17,022 of record JAGRAY010000013.1, read on the forward strand.
ATCGCAATTTGCTTTTCAGTCATGGTTTTACAAAATTCTAAGGTGTAATTTCGATCAATCCCAAAGGTAGGATCATGAAAAAAGAGGCTGCGAATACCTTGAGATTTAGCATATTCAATTTCGGTGATAACTTCCTCAAGAGGTCGATATTTATAAGGTGTGATACTGTAAATGCAATAGGAGCAGCGGTAGGGACATCCCGTAGACTGAATGATGACACTGATCGGATGGTGAACGGCTTGAGGGTGGTGATATTTTTTAATTGGGAACATTTCGTGCCGAGGTGTTGGATAAGAGATGACTTTTGCCGCTTCGGATTTATCGCAGGAAGGAAAATGCCCTTTGGTTGCGATATGCTTAAAATCTTGATTTCTACCTTTAAAAAAATCGACACTTTCAAGACTTGTCCAATCCAAAAGAACGCCGTCGATATATGAATGATCACGAAGTGTCGACGCATACTGCGTTAACAAATATCCCCCGGAAACAAGGAGACGGATATTCGGAAAGTTTTGTTTGAGTTCAGAGAAAAATACCAGATCTTCTGTTCTTGAGGAACTTCCGGTGACTGCATAAACACCATCAAAAGACTCTTTGGCGATATATTGAAAAATCTCCTTTGAGGTTTTGGGTGTTGCTATGGCATCTAGTACCTGAATATCAAAAGCGCCATGCAAAATTCCACTTTGCACAAGAAGATCTATCGCAGGATAGTAGTAAATTCCTTTGGAGACATTGCTACAGTAATTGCCACGAAGATGAGCTTGATTGGCGGGAGGATTTATGAGTAAGATTTTCATCGCGCCTATTTGTATGTTAGTGCTAAATTGCTTTTATATTTTGGATTATCTGGATCAAGAGCCACAGCCTGCATAAGTACTTGTCTAGCCAAAATGCTTTGATTGACTCTAAGGTACGAAAGGCCAAGATTGTTAAGAGCTGAAACCTTTGTTGGCTCATGGGATAGAACCTCTTGATAAAACTGAATGGCTCGTTGGTAGTCTTTTATTCTATAAAATGTGTTCGCAAGGTTATATTCTGCCTCGACGTGGTGCGGATTTTGAACGAGAATATTTTTATAAAAGAGCTCCTCTGTTCGATAAGCTTTTGATGCGCGAGTCGTCATAAAAATCAACATAATTGTCGTTAGTATACCTAGAGTTTTTAAGGTCTTAGAAGCATTTTTCTCGTATTCGTACAATTGCTGAAACACAATGGCACTAAGGAAAGCAAAAAATGCGATAGACGCGTAAGCGTACCTAGGGTTTGCGATTGTTGTCAAACTCACTGCCATAAATGGTGGTGCCAAAACGCAGCATGCAGCAAAAAATGTTGCGGCAACTAAATGACGATGGCTTTTTATCGCTGCTATGAAAAATATCAATATCGATAAAGCAATAATAGATGACTCAATTTTACCGGCCAGCTCAAATGTCTGCATTGGCATAGTTCGATATGGAACAATAAAATCGTAAAACGTACGCCCAAAGTACTGGGGGTAGTAAACGAGAAAATCAATGAGTTGTTGAGAGTCTTTAATAGCTTTTGTTCCATTTAAGGCATTTTGACGCAGTAGAAAATAAATTACTGTGGTAATTCCAAGTGCACCAAAAATTTTAACTAAGTCTTTTGATGATCGATGTTGAATCAATAAAAAGGGAAGAGCAACAAAGGGAAGAACCAGCGCAGTCTCTTTTACAAAGAGTGAGCAAAGATAAAATAGAGAACCTCCTAAAAGTGAGAAGAGTGATAATCCACGAACCACAATACTCAGTGAGGCCATAAAAAATAAAAACATGAGTGAGTCGGCACGTGCCGAAACGTATTCAACACACTCTGTTGTTAGCGGATGAATACAAAAAAGAACCCCACCTATAAGTGCATAGCAATATGGCAGAAACTGAATGATTAGAAAATAGAGCAATATTGAACAACCGATGTGAATGAGCAAGTTTGTAAGATGATAGCCAGCTGGATCTAAAGTGGTCCATTGGTAGTCGATTAAAAAAGAAGTATTTAATAGCGGTCTGTAGGTATCAACATCGGTGTAGGGGGCTTGCTTTCCTAAATCTACATTGTACCAAAGTTCGTGGGTAAACAATTCGGGAAGATGAGCCCATGAAGAAATTCTTTGACCATTAAGAATGAGAGGTCGATCATCCCAATAAAATGGATTACGAAGTGCGTCTTTGTGCAACAAGGCCGTTAAAATAGCAAATAGAAAAAATGCCCAGATATGTCTCCTAGCCCTCACCTAGGCCACAAGTGTGGCACAAAACAAGAATCGAGTCGAGGGGCGGTACGGTTGGAGTTTATTTTTTACACGCCAGTCGGGCATCTTCCTCAGTGTGATGGGATATTAAAAGGACAATTGAGAAAAATATGAGCACTTTACAAATTACTTAAGGAGAATTTTATGCAATAAAATTAATAAGTTAAAAACATAAATTAATGGCACGACTCATGCTCTATTTAGTCCCTATGAACTTAAATGGCATAAAAACTGGGTATGGAATCTTTATTGTTTTTTTGCTTTTAGGTGGCTGTGGTCAACCTACGAAATCGATACCGTCGCCGGTGATGTTAACTTGCACCTCAAACTGCTACCAAGAAGGTGATTCTTTAAAGGCCCCCAATTTGTCAGTTAAAATGGAACTGCAAAATTCAGTGGTTCTGCAATGGGACGATCCAAACGAAGGCGAAGAGGGATATCGACTTTTTAGGAAATACAGTGATGTACCGTCTGCTTATTCTTTGATCGCAGAGTTGAACCCAGATGAAATGTCATATGAGGATACAAGTATTGAAACTGGCAAACAATACCAGTACGTTTTGGAGGTATACAGTGGTGATAAAATGATCGAATCAAATCTTCTACTGTTCGATACGATGGTGGTAACTAATTCAACTCCTGCTGCACCTAGCTCACCAAATGTTTCATTTGTAACACAAGGAAGCAACTGCTACGCACAGTACTCGTGGCAAGATAATTCTGATAACGAAGAATACTTCGAAGGCTATATTCATGTGACAAACTCGACCCACTACATTGATTTTTCGGGTAGCCCAACTTTCGAGATATCACCGACAGAGTCATCTGGGATGGGATTTAGAAGTAATATTTTGGAAGTTCTTGTAGCTCCAGGGTTTAGCACTCGTATTGAATTTAAAGTTAGAGCCGTGAACAACGTAGGTGCCTCCATTTATTCGACTACCAAGATCGTAACCGGTGGTTGCTCGTAGAGTTTTACTTCGCAAGACGAGTTTTTAAGAGCTCGGACATTGCTCTTAAGGCGTCTATCCAAGTAAAAATCCCGACAAGTTTGTGATTATCCATGACAACAGCACAACCAAATTTTTTGTCTGCCATAAGATCGCACACTTCATCTAATGATGAATGCGGTTCAACGGTAAATACATCTGGGTTAGAAAATTCAAGTATTTTCATTTGATCCGGCTGAACGTCCTTAAAACCTTTTAGAAACTTTATATCTCGATCGGTCACAATGCCGGTTAGCTTTCCACTTTTTAGCACGGGTAAATGTCGAATGCCGTGCTCTGCCATCATTGCTTCAGCCTTAGCCAATGTTTGGTCGTCACCGATGGAGTGAGGCGAAGGTGTCATAAACTTGGAAATAGAAGGAATAGATTTGCTCATGGGCTCTTAGGTATCATACAACCATAGAATAAACCAAAAAATGTGGATTGTTTTCTACTATAGTAAATTAAATATAAGTTGAAACACCAAAGTAAATTTTGGAAGTTGCCTACTGGCTCCGTCGCTACGCTCC